>JABXHR010000284.1 GCA_013373515.1 Gammaproteobacteria bacterium
GCAGGTTCGAATCCTGCACGACCCACCACGAAAACTCTAGAAAGCCAAGACACTGTTCTTGGCTTCTTGCTTTGTGGGTGTATTTTCCTCTCGCTCGCTTTCTTGGTGACGATATTCGTCGAATCTTGTACTGACTGCGTTGCCCGCTTATTTGAAGGTAACAACCCGGCTGTGGTGTGTGAAGTATCCGCTGTTTTTTGCGTCACTGCCTTTGCTCTGGATCTTAATCGCATGTAGGTCGCAATCCTCGGCCGCGTCACAGACGCTAGGTGCCAGGCCCCTGAAGGAAGGGTTGTGACAAACCAAAAGGGTAAGCACGTTGCGCCTATGTTTTCTCGTCGCGACGTGGGAGCTGGCAAGTAGGAGCGTATCCACTGCGGTCTGAGAATTCAACTTCGTCCCAAACTTTTGAGTCAATGAGGTAGGTTGAATTCTCTTGATGATGAATAAATGTAGAAGCGTAAACTTGTGCTAAGCGCTGGACGCGCAAAACAGCGAGACGCCGGCGAGATCAGATAGCGGACTGTGTCAAAAACTGAAAGCGGTGAATTTAAGATTGAAAGTCACTAAGTGCTTTTGATTGGGAGACTGCATCGTGACGAAAGAGCTGTGACTAGCACGCCGCCTACGAACTGCGCCTAAACACTTGGTGTGCGCACGGCGCATATATTTACACTTACTCTATGTTGACCGAGCGGAGTCGTGTTGATGTCTATCATCGCGGTAATTTGACATTCAGACCAGACCAGACCAGACTAGCTATTGGTTGAGCTAAAGATATCATCGCATGGCAAATACGAAGCAAATTAACACCATCAGTGAGGCAAAGGCGCAGCTCTCGGCTTTGGTCAAGTTTGTCGAGGACACCGGCGAAGAAGTATTGATTGGACGCGCGGGAAATCCAGTGGCTGTGCTGAGTGCTTTTAAAGGCGACAATCGGCCACGTGTGTTGGGGGCTTGGCAGGGGATGGTTGCCATTGCGGACGACTTTGATGAACCATTGGATGCAATCAGTGCGGACTTTGAAGCGTCCACTGTTGAACCCTTATGAAGTTACTGCTTGATACGCACATTTTGCTTTGGGCTTTGGCGACGCCTGAGAAGTTGGGTGCAAAGCTGCGCGAGGCCTTAGAAGACCCTCGCAATACCGTGCTAGTCAGTTCGGCGAGTGTCTGGGAGATTGAAATCAAGAAGACGCTTGGGAAATTGGTTGCCCCGTCAAATCTGGGTGAAGTCGTCGATGCGGCGCGTTTTACAGAGCTGGCAATCGGTATTCGACACGCTGAGAGAATTGCAGAGCTTCCAGATTTTCACCGAGACCCTTTTGACAGAATGCTGGTGGCGCAGGCATTGGTTGAAGACGCTGTGCTGGTGAGTCGGGATCGTTTGGTGCAGGCCTATCCCTGTCGGCATTGGTCGTCATCTTGAGTTTGGCTGTGCGGCAAGGCGGGCAGTTGCAATAATCAGCGGTGGCCATGACAATACCGCCTCCGCGAAGTCATAGACTGCCGCGATTGATGTTTAAACTAGGGTTCTTTTATGTCGGAACATGCCACCGCAAATTCCACCAATTTCCACCGCCTGCAGCGCCGTTTATTGCGCGATACTGGCAAGGCCATTGCCGATTTTTCAATGATTGAAGACGGCGATCGAGTGATGGTGTGTCTCAGTGGCGGCAAAGATAGCTACACGCTCTTGGAGCTACTGGGAATTTTGCGTGAGCGTGCACCGATCGATTTTTCGATTGTGGCGATGAATCTTGATCAGAAGCAGCCGGGTTTTCCGCCTGAGATTTTGCCCGCTTATCTTGAGTCAATTGGTGTGGAGTATCACATCGAAACTGAAGACACCTACAGCATCGTGACGGACAAGATCGCAGAGGGCAAAACCATGTGCTCGCTGTGTTCGCGCTTGCGCCGTGGGATTATCTATCGGGTGGCAACAGAGCTTGGTGCGACCAAAATTGCGCTGGGGCATCACCGCGATGACATATTAGAGACCTTCTTTTTGAATATGTTCTTCGGCGGTACGCTCAAGACGATGCCGCCAAAGCTGGTCACCGACGATGGTCGGCATACGGTGATTCGGCCTTTGGCGCATTGCGCTGAGGTGGACATCGCCAAGTACGCGCGTTACCGCGAGTATCCAATCATTCCCTGCAATCTTTGTGGCAGCCAAGAAAACCTGCAGCGCCAAAACGTCAAGGCGATGATTCAAGCTTGGGAGGCCGAGTATCCTGGGCGTTCGTCGTCGATTTATCGCAGTCTTAGCAAAGTGGTGCCGTCGCATCTGCTCGATACCGAATTACACGACTTTTCGCAGCTCGCAGCCAACGGTGTGAGCGATCCGTTATTTGATCGTGACGCGACGCCGACAGCGCCGAAGTTAGTCGACTCGCTAGGTGGGCACGCCGTTAAATTTATTCCCAATCCGCTCAAGTCTTCTCCGTAAAGTTCATAA
Organism: Gammaproteobacteria bacterium; assembly: GCA_013373515.1. Taxonomy (GTDB): domain Bacteria; phylum Pseudomonadota; class Gammaproteobacteria; order JABXHR01; family JABXHR01; genus JABXHR01. The sequence goes on from JABXHR010000284.1 coordinate 2,461, forward strand.
TCCAGTCATTTTTCTGAATACATGCCGCTTAAATGCGGTTTATGTGCGATTGGGTCTCGCCACGATGCGGTGAAATCGGTAAGATGACCGGCTATTTCCTATCCAGTATTGAGCGAAGAGGCATTACGCGTGGAGTTATCAGGCGGCGAGATCATTGTTCAAGCATTGCATGAAGAAGGCGTTAAAACCATTTTTGGCTACCCAGGTGGGGCGGTTCTTCATATTTACGATGCCATTTATAAGCAAAAGAATGTAGAGCACATTTTGGTGCGCCATGAGCAGGCGGCGACGCATGCTGCCGATGGTTACGCGCGTGCCACGGGGCTGCCTGGGGTGTGCTTGGTCACCTCTGGGCCGGGTGCGACCAATGCGGTGACCGGCATTGCGACCGCCTATATGGATTCGATTCCGATGGTGGTGATCAGTGGTCAGACCCCGACATCAATGATCGGTACCGATGCTTTCCAAGAAGCCGATATCGTCGGAATCACGCGTCCTTGTGTGAAGCACAACTTCTTGGTCACGCGTCTCGAGGACATCGCCAAGACCATCAAAAAGGCTTTTCATATCGCGACAACGGGGCGTCCAGGTCCAGTCTTGGTCGATATCCCTAAGGATCTCACGCACCCAGATATTAAAATTCCATTCGTCTACCCTGAGAGCGTCAATATGCGCTCTTATCAGCCGGCGACCAATGGGCATCCAGGTCAAATTCGCAAAGCTGCAGAGCTGCTCGCTCGCGCAGAGCGTCCGATCATTTACAGTGGCGGCGGTGTCATTTCATCGAATGCAGAGGCGCTACTGACTGAATTTACCCGTGCAACCGGCTATCCAATCACCAATACACTGATGGGATTGGGTTCATTCCCTGGCACCGATGAGCAATTTGTGGGCATGCTTGGCATGCACGGTAGCTATGAAGCAAATATGGCGATGCATCACTGCGATGTCATGCTGTGTGTGGGCGCGCGTTTCGATGACCGAATCACCGGTACGCTGCACAACTTTGCACCGAACGCCAAAGTCATTCATATCGACATTGATCCCGCGACCATTTCCAAGAATGTGCGTGCGCACATCCCGGTGGTCGGTGACGTGAAGGCGGTACTGGCCGATATGCTCTCCGAGTTTGTATCGATTGACCGCACGAATCAGCCAGAAGTTGCCAAGTGGTGGGCCCAAATTAACGAGTGGCGCGCGAAAGATAGCTTCGGCTATGACCGCGAAGCCGATGTCATCAAACCGCAATATGTGGTTGAGAAATTTTGGGAGCTTACCGGCGGCGATGCTTTTATCTGCTCGGACGTGGGCCAGCACCAAATGTATGCGGCACAACACTACAAGTTCGACAAAACCCGTCGTTGGATCAACTCTGGTGGCTTAGGCACCATGGGCTTTGGCTTGCCTGCCGCGTTTGGGGTGCAGTTAGCCTATCCAGACGCGACCGTGGGCTGCGTGACAGGCGAGGGCAGTATCCAGATGTGTATTCAGGAGCTCTCGACCTGTAAGCAATACAACACGCCGATCAAGATTCTTAATCTGAATAACGGCTACTTGGGCATGGTGCGTCAGTGGCAAGAGTTCACCTACGAGAGCCGCTACTCGCACAGTTATATGGATTCGCTGCCAGACTTTGTGAAGCTCGCAGAGGCCTATGGTCATGTGGGCATGCAAATCAGCAAAAAGTCAGATGTTGAGGGCGCTTTGAAGGAATCCTTGGCGCTGAAAGATCGCTTGGTATTTATGGATTTCTTGGTCGATCCGACCGAGAACGTTTATCCAATGATTGAAAACGGTAAGGGGCATCATCAAATGCGCATGAATCCTTACCTGACTGGAGGTAAGAACTAATGCGTCATATTATTTCTATCTTCATTGAAAATGAGTCAGGCGCATTGTCTCGTGTGGCTGGCTTGTTCTCGGCGCGTGGTTACAACATCGAGTCTTTGACCGTGGCACCGACTAACGATGGCTCGCTGTCGCGCATGACCATTGTGACGACGGGCACCGATGACGTCATCGAGCAAATCACCAAGCAGGTCAACAAGCTGGTGGAAGTGGTTCGTCTGACGGACATCACCGAGACCAATCACGTTGAGCGTGAGATGATGCTTTGCAAAGTCAGAGCCTCTGGCCCGATGCGCGACGAAGTGAAGCGTTTGGCGGAGATTTTTCGCGGCAAGATCATCGATGTCACTGAGAGTAGCTATGTGGTCGAGCTCACTGGTGCAAGCGATAAGCTCGATGCGTTTGTCGATGCGGTCGGCGATGAGGCGATCATTGAAATCGTACGTTCCGGTGTCATTGGTATGGCGCGCGGTGAGCGCAATATGAGGGTATAGGCAGAGCGTCGAATCAAAACAGGTTCGGCCCACTGACATTACCTTATTGGCAATAAAGCGAGTGCTCGGTATGATCGATCACTCGCTTTTTTATTAGGAAAGGCTCAACTATGGCCAACGAGCAGGGAAGACCGCGCCGCGGGATTTATTTACTGCCCAATCTATTTACCACCGGTGCCTTGTTTGCTGGGTTTTACTCGATTATCGCAGCGATTGGAGGTGACTTTGCCGCTGCTGGCGCGTCAACGGTGGTTGCGCTCTTTCTCGATGGCTTCGATGGTCGCGTTGCCCGTATGACCGGTACATCGTCGGCGTTTGGGGCCGAGTACGATTCGATGGCGGATATGATCTCCTTTGGCGCCGCCCCTGCGCTTGTGGTGTATTTTTACTCTTTGCAGTATGCGCCTGGGCTTGGGATCAAGCAGCTCGGTTGGTTGGCAGCATTTGTCTACACCGCGTGTGCCGGATTGCGCTTGGCTCGATTTAACGTACAGGTTGGCAGCAGCGACAAGCGGTTCTTCCAAGGGTTGGCTAGTCCGAGTGCGGCATTGCTGGTAATGAGTTACGTCTGGTCCGCGCACGAGCTCGGGGTCGATGGCCGAGAGGTTGTGGTGGTGAGTTTGCTGATAACGCTTGTCTCTGGCATTTTAATGATTACCAACTTTGCCTACTACAGCTTTAAGGACTTCGATTTCAAACGACGCCTGCCCTTTGTGGCCGCGGTTTTGTTGGTGGTTGGGCTGTCTATCATTGCGCTACATCCGCCTAGAACATTGTTTATCTTGTTCTTGATTTATGCGTTGCACGCGCCGGTATTGTCATTGTGGCGTTGGCTGCGTCGTCGACAGCGTAAATAATCATGAGCGCGTGGTATTCGCACCTCAAGGCCATGGAGTTGGTGCCTTGGGCATTGAAGCATGACTTGTCTGCCAATACCGCCAAGCATGCAGAAGACCTCAAAGCGGTAGCAGCTCCTGCCTCAAAAGGTCTAGAGCTGGCCTTGGCTGCCGCCGAGGTACCCGACGCAAGGAACGTGTCGCCGAATATTGTCGCCCCTGAGCCCGAGCCAACCCTCTCGCAATCCCCGTCGCAACCGAGGGTGGACGTTGCCGCGCGGACTCAAGTCTCTCCAGCAACAGTGCCAGTGGCACCGGTTGTCACCAAGCCAGTGGCGAAGCCTGCGAGTTCGACGACGTCAATCGCGGCCGATGCCACGCCCAGCAGGTTAATTCGTACTCGTCGCTCACAATTTGCAGAGCGGATTGCAAGCTTGACCGTTGATGTCTACTTTAAGCGCTCCGCTGATGTGTTGGTCGTGTTAGATCGACCAGCGCTCGATAGGGAACTGTTAAATAAAGTGTTGGACAGCACTGGGTTGACCGAAGCCTCGATGGGGTTATTGGATTCGCGCGGAGTTTCTGTTTCGGATAGCCCGTATCGCAAAGCGTTGTTGTTGATTCACCCTGATCAATACCCGCCAGAAGCTTTACATCACCTGCGTAGCATGAGTGTTGACGCTGGGCAGGGGCAATGGATGGTGAGTTTTCACACAGACTATATGGCCGCGCATCGCAGTGAGGTGCGTCCTTATCTTTGGCAGGATCTACAAATGTTCAAGGCACTGTGATCGTGAACGGTGACATTGAGACCATTCAATTCGATCAGCTAGATACTCTCTACAAGATTGAGACGGCGGCGCACTTGGTGCCTTGGCCCTGGCCTAGCTTCTCTCGTTGCTTTGAGCGAGGCTATCTAGGGCGTTGCTATCGCTTAGATGGCGAATTGGCCGGATTCTACTGGGCAATGGTTGGGGTGGACGATATCCAGCTACTCAATTTGGCAGTTGACCCAGCAAAGCAAAATAACGGAATTGGTGCTGAGCTATTGCAAGATTTGATCGTGCGGACGGATACGCTGGGCAAGGAGCAGCTTTTCCTCGAGGTTCGAGAAAGCAATGCGTCTGCGATCGCGTTGTATAGCAAACACGGGTTTTGCGAAGTCGGCCAGCGCGTTGACTACTACCCCATGCCGTTTGGTGGGCGAGAAACAGCGATTGTGATGGCTAAGCAAATGCTCAACGCTGAATAGTTAAGCGCACTATTGGACGACAGTTTAGCGCTGATCGATCTTCTTAATCCTACCTTTATTAAGCCCCTTATTCTAATGTCTGTTTTTTGGCTTTTTAATTCTAGTCGTCAAAAAATAGATTCCTCTAAATATCTCGCATCTAAATGAATTTCGCTTGCCAAAAATTTATTTTGGGTGCTTTTTTGAGAGTGTGTGCTTAATTCGTTATCCGTCAGAGATTGTTCTATGGTCTTAAAAAATAGCGCTCTCGTGTCTTTGGCTTAATTTTCTAAGTTGCGATTTAGTCGTAATTTGAAATCTTTAATTTAATTTTCGTGATTTTGTATCGACTTCACATTGTTTAAATTTTCTGTGACCTTTGCTACGTTCAATCCGGTGAAAATGCGGCCAAAATTTTTATGGCTGAGTATATCGTAATTTTGACCTCGTTAATATTAAGTGTCTTATTTTTGACAATTGGCGGGGCGCTTAAACCTGAGCGTAATCAGAGTAGGGATACGAAATGAAAAAAATTGTCTTGGCATCAATTATTTCTGCCGCTTTGACCGGCACGGCGCAAGCAAATGCTTTCGCAGACAAAATTGACCACATCCTTGAAAACCATCAACTGGCCAAAATGGTGCGAGCTGATACCGACACCGCTCGCTATCAGCTCGGCATAGAGAATGCGGCAAAGATGCCCACGCTCTCGTTGCGAGCTGGCACCGGAACACACGAAATTGATCGTGACACCGGTATTAGCGGCAACTTTGCGCCGAGCTCTGCATCGATCTCGTTAAATCACACACTTTATGATTTCGGTCAGCGAAAGAGCAGAATCAATGCGGCCCAAGCCATACTGCAAAAAGAAGAGGTTGAAACCTCGGTTCAGCTGCAGAACTTGATGCTTGCAGCGGTGGAAGCTCAGCTCAATCTTTTGAAGGCACAAGTGAAGCTCGATGCGGCGCTCAGTGCAGAGCGCAATATTCGTCGCCAAGCCAATGCCGAGTCACAGCGTGTGAATTCTGGTGCAGGGTACGCGTCGGATTTGTTGCAAATTACAGCTCAATTGGCATCAGCGGAAGCAGAGCGCTTGGCCGCCCAGGGTGAGCTTGAGCAGGCGAAATACCGCTATGAGGCGGTGTTCGTAACTGATTCAGTGAACATGGACGAGATGGTGACGTTAAAAGCGCCAGCCAGTCATCTGCCAGATAGCTTGGAAGCAGTTGAAGCCCTTGTGCTTGAACAAAACCCAGATCTGATGGCGGCACACGCCAGAGCGGGTGTTGCCTCACGTGAATACGATGCTGCACGTCTTAAAGAGTTAATGCCGCGTATCGACCTCTCATTGTCATCGAGCTACTTCGATGAGCTAGATGGCGCGGAAGGCGAACGCCGTGACACCAAGGCGGAGATTTCAATCGCATGGGATTACAGCTTGGGTCAAAAAGCCGACCGCGTCGTCAGTGCAGCGCGCAGCGCGTCGACATCAGCCGCTGAGAAAGCGGATTACGTGAAGGTGCAGGCCCTTGAAGAAGCGCGTAACGCTTGGAAAAACTACGAGACCGCCAACAAACGCGTCGCGACCTTGAACAAGCAAGTCCGCATTGCAAGGTCGTATCTATCTACCGTCAAGCAAGAACGTGATCTCAATCGTCGCACATTGCCTGATGTTATTGCCGCTGAAACGCAATTGACCGCTGCCCGTTCAAATGCTGCACAGGCCGGCGTTGAGAGTGTGCTTTCTGCATATCGATTGCTGCGCGCAACGGGCAAGCTGGAGCGTGAATTGTTCGATGATGCATCAATTTATCAATAAGCAATAAACGACAGGGAATCGTGGGGAAGGTCAATGGCACTTAGTCAAGAACAGTTAGATCAAGTATTAAACGTCGCCGAGCAGGCTTTAGAGCAGTTGCCAGAAGGCGCAGATGCTGCGACGGTAGAGTCTGCGCTGGCAGAGGCGCTGGTGAATGCAGGGTTTGACACCACCGATGTGGCGTCGGTGGTGAAAAGCGTAGCAAGTGCGGTGTCGTCCGCTGGCTCAGTACGTAGCCTTGATTTGGGCGCGGCCATTGCGTCCGCTGGATTGGCGGTCACGTCAGATGAGGTAGCAGAGGATGCGGCTGATAGGTCCGTTCAGTCTGATGAGGTTGCCGCGACACCGGCTGCCTCAGCTGATAATGGCGCCGATGCGCAGACTGCAGATGCGGCAGACGCTGTTGATGTGCCTGAGCCCGTTGTTCTATCCTCGAATCCCACCGTTATCAGCAACCCCTTTGAATCAACGGCGGATCAACAGTCCAATGCCGTCCCCGAGCGTCAGGCTGTCATTCGGCCCGAACTGACGGCATTAACGGTTGATCCGAACGCAGGCTTGCCGCCAACCGAAATAACGTCGCTCACGGGCGACGATCAAGGCGCGGGTGGCTCACGCAACACCGAGTCAACCAATCTCACCGCAGATGACCAGGCCAATGCCGGGCAAGTTGCTCAGGTGCAAACCGATTTTGACATTGGTGCTGATACGGGAGCGCAGTCTGCGGGCATTATCAGCAGTGCAGCGCCACAAACCTCTGCAGCGACAGCTGCGCCTCCACCGATCAACACGGTGAGCGAGTACTCGGTCGCAGCGTTGCAAACAGAGGCTGCAGAGGGCGACGAAAACGGCGCTGTGCTGCAGTTTGAAATCACGCGAACCAATCCAATCACCTACGGCTATATCAAATGGTCACTGAAAGGTGACGACGGTACCGTGCAGAGTGGTACTGCGTTCTTTGGCTCAAAGGTAAGTAGCCAGGTCATTTCAGTGCAGCTCGATGGCAACGGCTTGGTTGAGGCCGACAAAAATTATCGCTTTGAAATTTCTCCCTTCGATGCCAACGCTGAGGTGTTGGTGGCGGGCGCGCAAACGCTGGTGGTGGACGATGACAACTACATCGATGTCGCCGTCAATCGCGCAGAATTGATCGAAGGTGAAGACGGCGTAGAGACACGCATTGAATACACCATTACTCGCTCGGTATCAGATCTGACGTCTTCGGCGCAGTGGGGGATTTCGGGGGTTACCGCTGCCGATTTAGTCGACGGACAAGCGCTCTCAGGTTTGGTTGAGTTTGCCGAGGGGCAGTTAAGCCTGACCGTTGTGGTCACGGTTCGTGGCGATCGCTTGGAAGAGGTGGACGAAGTGATCACCTTTGGCTTGTCAAACTTGAGCGGTGATCTCAAGCCTGGTGACGTGACAGAGATTGCAACCACCGTCGTCGATGATGATGCGGTCGTCAGCGTTAGCTCGGATGCGGAGACGGTGATCGAAGGCGCCGCGGGTGCTCAAACCGAATTGAGTTTTACGGTCACGCGTACCAATGGCAAGGCCGAGAGCCATGTCGATTGGTCCCTGTCCGAACTCACCGAAGGTAGCCTCGCCGTTGGTCAGGCCACAGCGGGTCGAGTCAGTTTTGCAAAGGGCGAGACCTCCGCAACCATCAATGTGTTGCTCAACGGCGATAACACCATTGAAGCCTCGGAAAATGTAGCCATTACGCTGCTTAACCCGGGTCCGAACCTTGTCATTGGCGATGGCAATGCTGCTGCAATCACTGTCATCGACGATGATGGTTTGGTCGGCATTTCGACAGATCAGCTGAGCGTGCTTGAAGGGACTGCTGCTGACGAAACTGTGATCAGCTTTACCCTGACGCGCGAAAATACCATCTCGGCGGCACAAGTCGAGTGGGCGCTCAGTGGCGTTTCAGCCGACCGATTTGGCGGCGAGCTGCCCACCGGTCAGGTGGTCTTTGCAGAGGGCGAGTCCTCGCAACAGGTTCAATTTACCTACAAAGGCGATTCGCGTATCGAGGCCGATGAAACCTGGTCGGTTGCCCTGCTCAATGCGGGCGACAACCTATTGATTTCAGAGGCACAGTCGATCGCCTCGACAGATGTACTAGACGACGATGGCTTGGTGTCGATCGTCGCGCTGCAGGCGCAGGTGGCCGAGGGTCATGCCGGTGCCATCCAAACACTGCAATTTGAAATCAGTCGCACCGAAACGCGCACCGCCGGCACAGTCGATTGGACGCTTGCGGGCGAAGGGGTTGATCTAACTGATTTCGATCTCAATGCGCTGAGCGGTCAGGTCGAGTTTGCAGTCGGTGAATCCACAAAAATCATTGCCTTGCCGTTGGTGGGCGATCGACTGATTGAGGCGGATGAAACCATCAGCGTCACCTTGTCCAGCCCAAGTGCCAACCTGAACTTGGGTCAAGCGGTGGCCAAAACCGTCGTGACCAATGATGATGCGGGCTTTGGCATCGAAGCCATCACCACCGATGTGGTTGAAGGCGCTGCAGGTACCACCACAGAGCTGGTGTTCAAAGTATTGCGTTCGACCAATATCGATGTGGCCGAATCCATTGATTACATGCTGTTACCGCTTGGCGAAGAAACCGCGGATTTCCGCGATTTTGACAGTGGTGTCGATCAGCTTGGCAACAACCAAGGCCGTCCAAGCGGCTCTGTCACCTTCGACGCGGGTGCGACCGAAGTTGAAGTTCGCTTGACGGTCACTGGCGACGATGTGGTAGAGCCCAATGAGGCCTTCAGTATCGTGCTGGTCAACCCTCCGACTGGCGCGCAAATTTTATACGGCGAGATTCAGGGCCAAATTCGCTCTGATGAGATGATGTTTAGCATCACCGAAGACGTTGCTTCTGTACTCGAGGGTAACGGCGGCACCACAGACTACACCTTCACCGTGACCCGCACTGGCGACTCTACTTTAACAAGTACCGTGGGTTACGCGGTCGAGGGCATTGGTGAGAATCCGGCGAACGCTGCAGATTTCGCGTCTGCCATGATAGGTGAGTTGCAATTTGCGCCCGGTGAAGTTGAAAAAACCATTACCTTGCAAGTCAGCGCCGATAGCCAGCTTGAAGGGGTTGAAGCGTTTAAGGTGATGCTCACCGAAGTCGAGCCCAATACGGTCTTCGCCCAGAAGACCGCTTATGGTGCCATCGACCCGGATGATGCGGCGATCAACATCGTGGCCGACAACTCTGTGGCCTACGAAGGCTCTGGCACAGAAAGCACGCACTATTTCACTGTCACACGTGGTCATTATCTAGAGTCTGAGGTCACTGTGAGCTGGTCGGTCGTCGGCCGTGGCAGTTTCCCGGTGGATGCCGAGGACTTTGGCGGCGAGCTGCCGGGGGGTGAGATTACATTTGCGCCAGGTGAAACCACCAAGCGTATCGAATTTGCGCCGTCGCCCGATGTCGTGTTCGAATCGTCAGAAGGCTATGCGGTGGCCTTATCAACTAGCCAAGATGGCGTGGTGATCGTCAACGGTGAGGCCACGGGCTCGGTCATCAACGACGAGGCTGGATTGTCTCTGGTTGGTGTCGATGTGGACGTGGTTGAGGGCAATCCAGGTGCGCCATCAAACGTCACTTTCCGCGTCGAACGCAGCGGCGATACCACCGGCGAAACGACGGTAGATTGGTCGTTGGCTGGCACGGGCGAGACTGGTGCAGTTGCTGGTGATTTTGCCGAAGGCACTGCACTGAGCGGTACGTTGGTATTCCCACGTGGCGTCAATAGTCTGCTCGTCAGCTTGCCACTGAGTGCCGATCATCAGCTCGATAATGACAAGCCATTTGTCATTGAGTTGTCCAACGCAAGCTATGGCACGGCGTTGTTGGTGTCTGAAGTCAGCGGCCAAATCAAAAACGATGACGCCGTATTCAGTATCGACAGCGAAGTGAGCGCAGCTGAGGGCAGCGGTGGAAGCAATACGGTGTCAATCACCGTGACGCGCACCGGCGATCTCAGTGGCACCGATTTGGTGGATTATCAGATCAGCGAAACTGGTGAGGCAAATAGCGCCGATGCTCAAGACTTCGCGGCGGGCGTTTTGCCAAGCGGTACTTTGAGCTTTACAGCGGGTGAAGCGAGTAAAACCATTGATGTCGAAGTGATCGCAGACTCGGTGCTTGAAGGCGATGAGCGCTTCAATATCACGCTGGGCAATCCGTCGTCGGGCACCACCATCGACAACGCCAATTCGACTGTCGAACTGACCAATGATGATGACGAATTTGCAATTGCCACCAACGATACGGCTTTGATTGAGGGTGCTGGCGGCGAACTGACCACCTACACTTACACCGTCACGCGAAGCGGTGACACGTCAACAGAGTCCACTATCAACTACCAAGTTGCAGGCGTCGGCGCAAATGCCGCACAGGCGGCTGATTTTGACGGCGGTGTGTTGCCAAGCGGTAACTTGGTGTTCGCAGCAGGCGAGACCAGCAAGACCATCGAGATCGCGGTGGTTGGCGAAAACTTAAATGAAGCAAATGAGGCCTTTGAGGTCGTTATCAGCGCCGGTAGTGCAGGCTCGGCGGTCACCACCGATCGTGCCAGCAGCACTATTACCAACGACGATACCGGTTTGTCGATCAGCACAACCACCAGCGGCCTGAGTGAAGGTGATAGTGGCACGGTTAGCCACGTCTTTACTGTAGAGCGCACGGGTGTGATTACTGGTGAGACACGCGTCGATTGGGCCTTGGAAACCAACGGAGCCAACGGCGTTGATCCCGCCGATTTTGGTGGTACGTTGCCAAGCGGTAGCTTGGTGTTCGCCGCGGGCGAAACCACCAAGACCATTACTGTTGAAGCCTCTGGCGACGACACTGTCGAATCAAATGAAGATTTCTTAGTACGCCTGAGCAATGCCGATGGCAATGCTGACATCATGATTGAAACCGCTGATGGGCAAATCAAAGCGGATGATATCGCGGTATCGATCGGTGCACTTGTCGCGAGCGTCGTCGAGGGATCTGCCCAGACCAGCCATGCGGTGCAGTTTGAAATCACCCGCGAAGGCGACCTAAGTGCGGAAGTGATTATTGATTGGACGGCATCAGGTTTGGATGGCGCCGATTTCTTGGGTGGCTCGGCAACGACCAGCGGATCGGTGACATTTGCACCCGGTCAAACCAGCAAGTTGGTGAGCTTTACTGTGGTCGGTGATGATCTGTTTGAGGGTGACGAAACCCTCACTGTAGACATTAGCAACGCGGCCAGCTCACCTAGCATTGCACAAACCACCATTGTCACATCACAAGCGAGCACGGTGATTACGGATGATGATGCACGGGTGACGCTGGCAGCAGCCAGTAGCAGTATCTTGGAAGGTGACAGTGGCGCAGCTGCGACGGAACACACTTACACACTGACGCGTCAAGGTGATTTGAGCAGCGAAGCGACGGTTGACTGGTATGTTGACTTGGCCGGTGGCGCCAACAGCGCATCGATCAATGATTTTGAGAGTGGTCAAGATGCGCTCGGCAACAATGGCGGTGCGCCTTCAGGCTCGGTCACTTTTGCTGCTGGCGTGGGCAGTGCCACCATCACGGTCTACAGCAGCGTTGACGACAGTGTCGAAAACGACGAACGCTTTACTGTACGCCTAACCGGTGCGGATGATCGTACAGACCTTTCAGTTGGCGTGACGGTCGAGAGCACCATCGTCAACGATGACACCGGCTTCTCGGTGTCCAGCGCTGCAAGCAGCGTGGTTGAGGGCGACAGTGGCACGACCGACGTCACTTTTACGGTCACACGAGCGGGCGATATCGCCAGTGCAGCAACCGTTGATTGGGCCATCGGTGGAACCGGTGCGAATCCGATTGATGCGCAGGATTTCGGCGGTACATTGCCGTCGGGGACGGTTAATTTTGCAGCGGGGGAATCGTCTGTCGACGTGACTGTTAGCCTCTCTGGTGATCAAACCGTGGAGTCTGATGAGACCATCCGTATGACCTTGTCAAATGCGCGTCTGACTGACAATACGGTGCAAAACATCGTGGATGCCACGGCAGATGTCAGCGTACTGAATGAAGATCAAAGCTTTAAGGTGGAAGCGGCCAACGGCCAAATCACCGAGCTTGACAGCGGCACCTCGCAGATTTCATTCACGGTGACTCGTACCGGCAATACGACCGAAGCCGCCACGATCGATTACGAGGTGACGGGGGCAAATGGCGCGGATACAGATGACATTGCCCAGGCTCAGTTCCCTGTGGGCACATTGGAGTTCGGTGCAGGCGTGACGTCACTGACCGTCACCCTGGATGTCAATGGCGATGGCCTCGGCGAGGCAGATGAAGACATCACCTTGACCTTGAGTGCGCCTAGCGCAGGCATCATTGAAACCGCCGCAGCGACCACCACGGTGATCAACACTGACAGCAACTTCGAGATTTCGGCGCCAAGTGCGGTTTTCGAGGGAACCGACGGCGCGAGCACCGCATTGACTTTTACGGTTGCTCGCTTGGGTGACACCGCAACGGCTGGCAGCGTCGATTGGCGTGTTGATGCCAGCACCGGTTTGAGTACCAATGACTTTGTAACGTCAACCGATGGTCTTGGCGACAACGCTGGCCTGCCAAGTGGTACTGTGAACTTTGCGCCAGGTGAGACCAGCAAGCAAATTAGCCTGTCGGTGAAGGGCGATTTGACGGTTGAAGACGACGAAACCGTCGGCATCACCTTGTCCAATGCCGTAAATGCCACCATGTTGACGGGCCAAGATGCCGCAGAGACAACCCTCAAAACCGATGATGATGAGTTTGCGCTCAGTGTCGATAGGGCGAGTTTTGTCGAGACACAGACAGATCAAACGTTGACCTACACCATTACGCGCACTGGTTCTTTGGTGGGTGATCGGGATATCGATTGGGAAATCACTGGCTTTGATGGATTTGATGTCAACACCGACCTCGCAACTGGCCAAGCATCAAGCGGCACGGTGAGTTTTGTCGATGGACAAGCGACCGCAACCGTAGAGGTACAAGTCAAAGGTGAATCGGTTAAGGAGCTGGACGAGACGCTACGGTTTACGTTGATCAATGCGCCAGACAATTCAACCTACACCACGGCATTTAAAGAGACCGTGGTGACCAACGATGATGCCGCCTTGAGCATTGCCGCGTTGCAAGCAGACAAAGTCGAAGGCAACTCGGGCTATGTTGAATTCACCTTTAGCGTCACGCGTGAAGGCAATTTGGGCATCGTGAGCACGGTAGATTGGTCGGTTGATGGCACCGTCACTGATAGCGTGGATGGTGCAGACTTTTACGGTTCACAGCCCAGTGGCGTATTCAAAGATGGCAGCGGTATTCCCTACGGCAGTTTGACGTTTGCTGCGGGTGAATTCAGCAAGACCATCACTCTGCGTGTGGCCACAGACAGTCAATTAGAGGCCAATGAAGCGCTGAAAGTCGTGATGAGCAACCCGAGTTCCGGTACGGAAATTTTGACCGATACTGCGACCGGCTCGGTGAATAACGACGATGCAGAGCTAAACATTACCACTGCGCCAGCCACCGTGACGGAGGGCGATGGCGCTCATGCGAGTGCTACTGCGGTCACTTACACCGTCACGCGCACAGGCAATACCGACCAAGTGACGACTGTCGACTGGCAAGTGCTCAATGGCAGCACCAATTTTTACGACTTTTCGAATGGCAGCAACGACTACGCCATCAATGACCAAGGCGGCTACGATGAACCGACTGGTTCATTGACTTTCAATGCCGGCGAAACCACCAAGACCTTCACCGTATATGTCAATGGCGACACTGGACTAAATTCGGTCGAAGGTGATGAAGAGTTCAGTGTGCGCCTAATCAATGCCAACGACGGCGCGTCGGTGGGCGATAACAGCACAGCGCAAACCACCATCACCAACGATGATACGGCGATTGATGGTCAGTTTGTCGACCGTCGCGTGGCGGAAACCACAGACGGCGGATCATCCACTTTCGAAGTTACCTTCACGCGCAACGGCGATCTGGATAAGGCGTCCTCTGTGGATTGGGTCGTCGAAAGTGAGCAAGTGCTCGACTATGCAGAAGAGCGCAATTGGAACGCCCGTGTGGATGCCAATGATTTTGGCGGAACCTATCCAAGCGGCACCGTCAATTTCGCGGCAGGGGAAACTACCAAGACCGTCTCGATCACTGTTTCAGGTGACAACACGGTTGAAAACGATGAGTGGTTTAGAGTCAAGCTTTACAACCAGCAGGGTGCAGATTACACCACCGCTACCCATGTTGATGACACGGTGGCTGATAACACACATCTGTTTTACGCCGGAACCGTCGGTCATACCTACAACAACGATGTCGATGCCAGTGAAAGTGCAACATATATCTACGCAGAAATTGAGCGCGACGAAGCTGAATTCAAAATCCTAGATCAAGAGGTTGCCTCGACCACGGATCACACCTTAATCAGCGCCAATTACGAAGGTGATACGATTGCCGATGGTGGCGATGGCGAACTGGCGGCGCATATTTTTGCGGTGCAGCGCACCATTGCCACCGCAGGGGACGCTTGGATCACTTGGCGGGCTGTCAATTACTCTGGTGTCGATGCTAGTGACATGGCCGATGGCAGCGACGCGCGTAACCTAGGCGGCGGTGTACTGGCGTCGGGTACCGTCAACTTCGTCGATGGCCAAGAGTGGGGCTATATCACCGTCTATACCAAGGTCGATGACTTGGGTGAATTGAATGAAACCTTCCGTGTTTATATCGACGGCGTCTCAGGCGGTAGCAGCATTTACTATACCGACAATGGCAATTACAACCAGAACTGGGGCTACATCACCAACGACGATACGATTTTCTCAACTGGCGCCAACTCGGTAGAAGAGGGCGAAGACGTCGTATTCACAGTGACCCGAAGCGGAGACACGCGCGGTACGGACACGGTTGACTGGTCGATTACTTTCCCCGGCTCTGAGACCGGTAACGAAGACAATGTCGACGAGTCCACTTGGTACAAAGCCGATCCTGCTGATTTTGGCACGCCTTCTCCGGCAAACGGCACGGCCACTTACGACGCGGCGACTCGAACTTGGAGTGGAAGTCTGACGTTCACCGATGGTGAGACGAGTCACGACATCACTGTGGCCACCATCTTGGATAATCTCCCGGAAACATGGCGCGAAGAGGTGACAATTACGCTAAGCAACCCTGATAATGTCGATGCGGGCGAGGCAAACCATGATTTGGAAACGCCAACCGCTTATTCTGGCTCTCCTGCCAGAATCTATGATGTTGAATATGCAGCGAAACTCGATGTTAGCGTCTCAAGTAACGCGATATACGAAGGTACAGCGGCATCAGCTGGCTACACCAATCAAAATGAGGGCAATGTATTAACCATCACCATTGACCGAACGGATCTTACTGGCAATGGCTTGGGCTATTCGACAACCGCGGCTTGGGAGTTAAGTAGTACGTGGTTAAATAATGGTGCGAACAGCGACGTCAAAAGTGTTACTGGCGACGGCGTTAATTACACCTGGAATTACAATACAAATACTTTATACGGCAATGTATATTTTGCCGATGGTGAAACCAGTAAAACCATTACCATTACACTTAATGGCGATGATTATGTCGAAGATAATGAAAACATCAGATTTTCATTGTTTGGGCATGACCGCGCCGAAAACATTGGATTGAGTTATTACCAGGTCTACAACTCTGGAACCAACGCCGATCAAAATGGCTATGGGCCTGCCGAAATTAATGAGGAAGCCGCCAATTACGACGCCAACAGCAATGCAATTGTAGAAACGATTAGCATTAAGAACGATGATGTGCGGTTGTGGTTGCATTCGCTTGATACCTCAGCACCTTATCCAACCGAGTACACGGTTTATGAGGGGCAGGATGTTGAGTTCAACATTCACCGAACCGGTCGGGCAGATGTTGCCATTGATGTGGGCTACACCATCACGATGGGGACGACCGCCAGTGGTGATTTCACCACGTTGTCGGGAACCTTTACCTTGGATGCGCTGCCCGATGGTGTCGAATACACCAATGGAACGATCCAGAGCGTCAATCTTGGTGCGCTGATTACCGACGATGTTGTCGTCGAAGGCAATGAAACCTTCACCTTGACCTTGACTGCGCCTGCAGCGGCGGATACCAGCGACACCACCGTACTGTTCCAAAGTTATGCTTTGAATACGTCCGCTTGGAACAACGGTTACTCGGGTAAGTCCGATACCATGGCGATCTCGGGCACCATCAAGGATGACGACACATCCTATACCCTGACGGCGGCGACTGCAGACCTGGTCGAAACCGATTCTGGTAGCGCGCAAACCTATTCCATGACGATTGCACGGACAGCTGGGTATTCCGAGCATGTGCAGCTGTTCTGGAAAGTTGTGCCTGCCAGCACCGATGGCGTCGATGGCAGTGATTTCCAAACGCCAGATGCACTTGGCAACAACAACGGGCTACCGTCAGGATCGGTTTGGCTCTACACCAGCGAGACCAGCAAGACCTTCGATATTTTGGTCGCTGGTGATCTCGGCGTAGAAGCACACGAAGGCTTTAAAGTCGTGGTGTATGAAGAAACGTTGACGACACCAAACCCAGATATCAATCAACAGGTTACAGTGGCCTCACAGGATCTTACCGTAACCAATGACGACACCGGGATTTCGATTGCCGATGCCGAAGTGGCTGAAGGCGATTCTGATACCACCCTTACCTTTACCGTCACGCGAAATGGTGAGGTGACCGGTACATCAACCATGGATTGGGCATTGATCGACGGGACTGCGGGTAGCACAGATTACTCGGGTAATACCTCCGGTAGCTTGACCTTTGCAGCCAATGAAACCACGAAAACGATCACTATCACGGTGGTGGGTGATGATCGCGCTGAGGCCGACGAAACGATATCGATTGCATTGAGCAACTTTGCTGGAATCGATGAATTGATCGACACCACAGCAGTGGGCACGATTAAAAACGATGACAGTAGCTTTAGCGTCGAGGCAGGCGCGCCTGCCGCTGAGGGAGATCCGCAAACCTTCACAGTAACGCGTACCCACACCACAGCTCAGGCTCAAACTGTGAACTTTGCTGTCACGGGCGATGCAGCAGATGCTGCAGATTTTGGCGGCACGTTCCCAAGCGGCAGCGTGACCTTCCAGCCCGGTGATACGACCGCCACCTTCACGGTCTCTGCCACCGATGACAGTACACCTGAGACTGATGAAACCTACACGGTAACCATCAGCACCGGTGCTGGCGCGGCGGGCGATGAGATCACAGGTGCGACGGCGACCGGCACCATCGACAACAACGATGCGATTTATCGTCTGGAGGCACCCGCGAACGACACCCAAGAGGGTCACAGCGGTAACACGAGTATTGTCTTTACGGTAGTGCGCAGTGGTAGCTCCGCGGGTGCAGGGTCAGTTGATTGGGCGCTGTCCAGCACTGATGCCAATACCAACGACTTCACCACCAGTGATGGCTTGGGCAGCAACAACGGCTTACCCTCTGGCACAGTGAGTTTTGCTGATGGGGAAACGTCAAAACAGATCGAAATCCTGGTTGCAGGCGATCTGGATGTTGAGTCGGATGAGAGCTTTACCGTCACGCTGACCAATGCGGTCAACGGTACGATATTTACCGATACTGGTAGCACCACCGTGACCAATGACGACTCCACGATTAACTTTGCAGTGGATTCGGCAAGCAAGCTAGAAGGTGACAGTGGCGATACGGTTTATACCTTCACCATTACGCGCACCGGCTACCTCGGTGAAGCAGAAACGGTTGAATATGCGGTAACCGGCAATGGTGCCAATGCAGCGGATGCAGATGACTTTGGCGGCGCATTGCCATCGGGCACCATTACGCTACCTGCGGATCAGTCTGAGACCACTTTCGAGGTTCGGGTACGTGGCGATATTGTCGCCGAAGCGACCGAGGGCTTCACGGTGACCTTAAGCAATCCAAGCAGCGGTTTGAACATTGCAACCACCAGCATTGATGCACAAATTACCGCCGACGATGTAGTGTATGACCTTAGCGGGCCATCAGCTGGCGTGGTTGAAGGCAATCCTGGCGATAGCCAAGTGGTCAACTTCACCGTCACACGCACGGGCGTCACAGATGGCTCTGAAACCATCACTTGGACGATCAGCGGAATCGGTGCGGATGCCACAGATGCTGATGATTTTGCAGCCATTACCGGTGATGTTGTGTTCGCCGCAGGCGAGACCAGCAAAACCATCGCAGTGCAAATCAACGGCGACTATGAGGGTGAAGTGA
Organism: Gammaproteobacteria bacterium; assembly: GCA_013373515.1. Taxonomy (GTDB): domain Bacteria; phylum Pseudomonadota; class Gammaproteobacteria; order JABXHR01; family JABXHR01; genus JABXHR01. The sequence continues at coordinate 21,038 of JABXHR010000284.1, forward strand.
ACGAAAACTTCCGCGTCACCTTGAGCAGCACAGACGATGTGGTGATCAATACTGCCACGGCTGATGCGACGATCATTGATGATGAGTCGTCAATTCGCATTGCGGCACAAGACAGCAGCATTGTCGAGGGTCATAGCGGCACCACCACGGTGACATTTGAAGTCAGCCGGACGGGCAATACTCAACAGGCGGCTAGTGTGGATTGGAGTATTGCGGGCACGGTTGACGCCAGCGACTTTGCGGGCGGTACCCTGCCGAGCGGCACCGTCAGTTTTGCCACTGGCGAGATCACCAAGCTCGTCACCGTCGATATCCAAGGCGATGTCGATGTTGAGACGGCAGAGACCCTCACGATGGAACTCAGCAATGCATCGGTGGGCTCCGATATCATCACTGGCGCGGCGAGCACTCAGGTGATCAGCGATGACATGCGCTGGACCTTGAGTAGCAATGTGGTGGACAACACCGAAGGCGACGGTAGCAAGCAGTTTGAGTTCACGGTGACGCGCACCGGTGGCAGTGAGGCGACCACGGTCGATTGGTCAACCGCAGCAGCAGGTGAAAACCCAACCGATGGTTCAGATTTCGCGGGCGGCTTCTTCCCAACGGGCACCTTGACCTTCGCGCAAGGCGTGATGACCCAGACCTTCCAAGTCACCATCGCGGGCGATAGCGAGCTTGAAACTGACGAGCAGTTTGCCATCACGATCAGCCCAGCCAATGATGGTCAAACCCATGAGTTGGCGGTGAGTACCCTCGATCAAACGGTGGCCAACGACGACGATGTGATGTCTATCGCAGCGCTCGACAGCGAAGCGGACGAGAACACCGATGCCACCGGTAGCTTCACCTTCACAGTGACGCGCACTGGCGATTTGGTGGGCGCTTCAACCGTGGGTTGGGAAATTGTCCACAGAGACACCGATGCGGCGGATTTTGTGGACAATGCAGGCACGGTTAGTTTCGCTGACGGCGAGGCGAGCAAGACCATTACCATACAGTCGGTGGGTGATCGCACAGTGGAAGCCACAGAGCAGTTCCAAGTTCAATTGGTCAATGCCGGCAGTGGTTCGACCATCGATGCAACCGCCGATATCGCCGATGGCAGCATCACCGACGATGACGTCAATTTGAGCTTCAGCGTTGCCAGTATCGAACGCACAGAGGCCACTTCTGAAGAAGTGGAATATGTTCTCACCGTAGTTCGCTCCGGCGATGTGCAGACGGCCTCGTCTGTAGAGTGGCAAGTGGAGGCAGGTACTGCGACGGCAGCTGACTTTGGCGGCACGCTGCCAAGCGGATTGCTTGAATTTGCAGCCGGTGAGACCGAGAAGCAAATCAGCTTTAGCGTCGTCGGTGATGGGCTTGATGAGGGCACCGAACAGTTTGTTGTGTCACTCAACACGCCAAGCTTCGAAGCCAACATTATCGATGGCAGCGTCCAAGCAACGCTAATCGACGATGATGACACGCTCGAAGTGGCTTCAGTCGACGCCGTCAAGGCAGAAGGCGATAGCGGTACCACTGAATTTGTGTTTGAAGTGGTACGTACCGGTTCGTTGCTGGGTCAAACCACGGTCGATTGGTCGGTGGTCGGCAGCGGATTGCACGCGCTATCAGAAGCCGAACTGGTCAACACCACGGGCACGGTGAGTTTTGAAGAGGGCCAAAGCAGCGCAACATTTAGCGTTGAAGTGATCGGCGATGGTGTCGGCGAATACGACGAAACCTTCGAAGTGAGCCTCAACAGCGCTGAGTTTGGTTCGACCATCAAGGAGGTCACTGCAACCGGTGTAGCCGTGAACGACGACGTTGCACTGTTTGTTCGTGCTATCGATGCGCAGCTGGCAGAGGGTGTTGAAGGCGCTGAGACAGAGTTCCGGTTTGAGGTGACTCGAAGCGGTGATATCACCGGTGCAAGCAGCGCGCTTTGGCACATCGAGCCGACGGGTGATCGTACGGTCAATGCCATGGATTTCGGTGGCTTCTTCCCAAGCGGTGCGGTGGCATTCCAGCCGGGTCAAGACGCTCAAATCGTTACCATCAAAGTCGTTGGCGATGCCACGGGTGAATTTGACGAAGCATTTAAATTGATCATCGATCAGCCTGAAAACGCCACCATCCTCGAAGGTGAGGCGGTTGCGACCATTGAAAACGATGACACAGGCGTCTCGATCTTCGCGCTCAACGGCAGCGACTACGAAAGTGACACCGGCGAATCGCAAACGCTCACTTTCCGTGTCGAGCGCGTTGGCGCATTGACCGAACAAACGATCACCTGGGGCATTGAAGCCGATGGTATCTATCCTGCGGGTGAAGACGATTTCGTCGGCGGACAAATCCCTAGTGGCAGCATCAACTTTGCCGAAGGCCAAGCCATCTACGACATCGAGATTGAGGTGGCGGGCGACAATACGCTTGGTCCAGATCAATCGTTTGCAGTGGTCATCGATGGTGAAAACCTGATTGTCTCGCGTGCGGTGGGTGCGATCGTCAATGACGATTCGCGCTTCTCAATTACAGCAGATCAAGCCTCGGCGATTGAAGGTGACTCTGGTGTGCAGCAATTTATGTTCACTGTGGAGCGTGAAGGTGCCTTGGTACAAGCGGCAGAGGTAGATTGGCAGGTAGTCGGCAGCGGCGCCAGCCAGGCAGATGGCGATGATTTCCTCGGGGGATTGTTGCCAAGCGGCAGCTTGGTGTTTGAAGTAGGTCAGTCTTCTAAGACCATCACGGTTGATGTGGTGGGCGACACGCTAACCGAACTCAACGAAAGCTTCAGCATTGAGCTCAGCAACGCCAGCGCAGGTGCGGAGATCAGCGAGACGCAAGCTCAGGCAACCAGCACCATCGAAACTGACGACGCCGGTGTGAAGGTCATTGCGCTCGACACCGACCGTGGCGAAGGCGCGGCCGGCACTGAAACGCAAATGCGCTACCAGCTGCTGCGCTCAGGTGATACTGGCAAAGCGGTGACATTGACCTATGAAATCATGGGCGATGTCGATGCAGATGACTTTGTGTCGCCAATGACGGGCAGCATCACACTGGAAGCAGGTCAAAGCAGTGCGATTCTGGTGTTGACGGTCAAGGGTGATGACTTGATCGAAACGGATGAAGTCTTTGCTGTGGCATTCCAAAGTGCAGATACCAATGTCGATGATAGCGCCGCAAACGGTGTGGTCCGTGCAGACGAGCAGGGCTATCGCATCGAAGCGGTGGCAGCATCGGTCACCGAATCGGATCAAACCGAGGTGGTGTTTGAGGTGACTGGCACGGGCATCACTCAAACGGCCAACATCAATTGGACAGTGAATTTCGGCGGTGCAGTCTCGGTGTCGGCTGCGGATTTGGCAGCTGGCCAAGCCAGTAGCGGTCAGCTGAGCTTTAGCGCAGATGGCACGCAGACGATCACGGTGCTGATCGACAACGATAGCGTTGTCGAGCTGACCGAATCGCTGACGCTCGATATCACAACAGACGGCCCTGACGCGGTGAATGTGGCCAGCGCGACCACCAGTATTCTCGATAACGACGTGGTCAGTGGTGATAGCACTATCGAAGGAAATGACCGAGCCAACACGCTTACCGGCGGTGATGGCAATGACACGATCTTCGGCTACGGCGGTGGTGATCGATTGGATGGCGGTGCGGGCGACGACATTCTGTATGCGGCGGCAGGCAGTGATGTATTGACTGGTGGTGAAGGTGTCGATCGCTTTGTGTTCGAAGTCCCAACCGACGGACTCGATTACATCACTGACTTTGAAAACGGTGAAAAGTTGGTGTTCGATAACAACCAGTTCGGACAATTTGGCTTGCCACTTCAATCTGTGACCCAGGACTCATTGTCGGATGTTGAATCCACCATTCAATCCTTGGCAAGTTTGGCCGATTCTGATGTGTATCAGGTCAATATTGCGGGCTTTGATTTCGCGTCACATCTGGATGAATTGGAAGCGGCCATTACCGCGGCCGATCACACCGGCTCTGCGTTCTTTATGGTCTCGGATGGCAGCACCACCAAGGTTTACTACGACAACGATACCGCTAGCGGCCAAGACGGCAGCGGCTTAGTAGCGTTAGCCGAGTTAACCTCGGTGACGGATGCGACAGAAATCGAAAACCCAATTGAGGCCCTTAGCCAATAGGGAATCGGAATGAGGGAATTTTGGCGCCGCTTAAACGCTGTTAAGCGGCTGACATGGGAAGTCTTAATCGTCACGCTGGTCATTAATGTGCTGGCGTTGACATCCTCTTTATACAGTATTCAAGTGCTCAATCGTTATGTGGCGCTGGGTATCGACTCAACTTTGCTGACGCTCACCGTCGGTGCATTGATCGCACTGGTGATGGAGTGGATGGCACGCTCTGCGCGGTTTGGGGTGTTGCAGTGGCTTTGCTCGCGTGCCGACGCTCAGCTGGCCGATGCGGCCTACACCGCGATCAGCAAAATCCGCTACTCAGCATTGTTGGCCACACCGGCCGAAACGCGCAACGAGTCACTTCGTTCCTTGCACAATGTGCAAGCCACCTACAGTGCGCAAAATCTTGCATCCGTCATTGACGCGCCATTTAGCGTGGTGTTTTTGAGCCTGCTGTTTTTGCTCAGCCCGACGGTAGGTTGGGCAGTGATCATTGTGATGGCGCTGGTGTTGGTGTCTGCCATTACGGTTTATGCACGGGTCGAACAGCCGAGTAAAGACATGTCGCAGGCCAGCGTGAAATGGAGCGCGGTGCAGTCGGTGCTCGCCAATCACCCAGAGATGGTGCGCGCCTTTAACGCCAGCAAGACCTTTTACCAAAATTGGAGCAGCCACCTATTTGGGTTGCTCAAACACCGCCAAGCAATGGGCGAGGTGCAGAACCGTGGTGCTGGCATCACCCAGTCGGCCACAACGCTGATGACCATTGTGGTTTACGCCGTGGGAGCCCGGGAAGTGGTGGCGGGGCGGCTAGACGTGGGCTCGTTGATCGGGATCAATATTTTTGCCTCACGCGCACTCGCCAGTGTAACTCGAGTGGTTAACCTCGTGGAGCCGGTCAAACGTGGGGAGCGCTCACTAGAGATGCTTGGGCAACTCGCCAAACTCTATCAGCCCAAAGAAAAAGGGCTGTCACTCAGCCAATGGTTTGGCAATCTAAGGTTTGATGATTTGGCATTTGCCTACCCCAAGCAGCCCGCTCCGATCCTTGAGTCTTTCAATTTGGCCATCGAAAAGGGACAGGTCGCGGTATTTACCGGTGACAATGGCGCGGGAAAAACCACGCTGGCCAAAATGATCACAGGCTTGGTCGACCCGACTCGTGGCCGCATACGAATTGATGGCTTGGATCTACGTCAAGTCGACGAAGCCTGGTGGCCGAGTCAAATGATGTACGTGCCGCAGGAGCCGTGTTTTTTTGATGGCAGCATCCGCGACAACCTTATGCTCGATCGTGTGCTAGAAGACGATGAGCTGCTAGAGATCTGCAACAAAGTGGGCTTGCAACGCTTTTTGGCCAATACCACTGACGGCCTCAATACCGCCATCCAAAATGGCGGGGCGCAACTACCAGTGGGTATTCGTCGCCGCTTGGCATTGGCGCGTGCACTGGTGGTGGACGGCCAACTTGTGGTGCTCGACGAACCGACCGAGGGCTTGGATGCCGAGGGCTGCCAAAGCGTGGCCACGGTGCTGAATGAACTTGTCAAACAGCAGAAAACCATTATGGTGATGTCGAATGACGCCTTTATCGTGCGCGCTGCAAATGTGCGTATTGACCTCAATCAAAAGCCAGTGCCCGCCATTTTGCAGGCCGCACCGGCCAAAGAGGGCGAGTCAATGGCAGGCCCCAAAGCGGTTGGACAGGGAGGGGCTAAATGAGCACAGTCACCGGGGTAGAGCAATTTGAACAAACTTTTAAAGCGCCGCTGGCGAGCAGCCTAAAGCTATATGCCATGGTGGGCTTTGTCGCCGCGTTCTTTGCTTGGTCGACGATTTTTCAGCTCGATGTGGCCAGTCATTCAGTGGGTGAAGTCAAACCAGCTGGGCAAACCAAGCCCATACAGCACTTAGAAGGTGGCATCGTGCGCGAGATCTTGGTCGCCGAGGGACAGCGCGTCGAGGCTGGCGACCCTTTGGTGGCGCTGGAGCGAGTGGCTGCACAGACGGATTTGTCGACATTGAAAAATCAGCTGTTAATTTTGCAGATCAAGCGTGCCCGATTGCTGGCGCAGCTCGATGGCCGAGAAGCACTCGATTTGCCGAGTGAGCTGGTGCAAGAAAACCGAACAATGGTGCAAAGTGAGCAGCAGTTACTCGAGGCCTATCAGCTCAAAATGCGGGCAATCAACCGCAATCAATTGGCGCGCATTGAGCAGCGCGAAGCCGAGCGCGCAGAGCTGCAAGCACGTCTCGATCACTTTTTGGTCAAGCGCGGTATTGTCGACGATCAAATCAGGATCAATAAAAACCTGCGCTCAAAGGGCCTGTCTAACGACTTAGAAAAACTCGCACTGGATAAAGAAAAAGCCACCATCGACGGTACCATTGCAGAGACCGAGTTTGGCATGAAGCGCGTCGATGCTGCCATTCGGCAGGAGACGTTGGCGCTCGATCGCTTGGTGGCCGAGGAAGAGGAAAAAATTCAGACCGAATTGGTCGAGGCCGAATCTGACCTCAGTGATCTCAATGATGCGATTGTCAAAGCGCAAGACACCTCGGATCGATTGGTGGTCAGTGCGCCGATTGCAGGCACGGTGCTCAATCTGCAGGTGGTGACTGAGGGCGCTGTTATCGCCCCGGGTGGTACATTGTTGAGCATTGTCCCCACGGGCGATGAGCTATTGATTGACTTGAATCTTCCCGTGGGCGATGTGGGCTTAGTGGCGCTGAATCAGCCTGCGCGCGTGGATTTGATGTCAGCCACAGCGCGGGGTTATCAGCCGCTGGAGGCGAAAGTGGTCTATGTCGGTGCAGATCGTTTGCTAGACGAGCAAGGTGCGCCGTTTTACCGAGTGCGGCTCAAGCCTGCGACGGACGAGTTTGTACGCGGCAGTACAACTTTTCCGCTGGTGCCCGGCGTGACCGTCAGCGCCACGATACTCACTGGCAAACGCAGTGTGTTTGATTACTTGTTTGAGCCGTTTACACGCTTATCGCGAGCAGCGTTAACCGAGCCATAGTTCAAAACGCACCACAGTTTATTTAGCCAATGCTTTGGGCGCTAAGTTCCGTTAAACTATCGGGTTTTATTGAACTTACGCCTAAGCACTGACGCTTTTGGCGCGCGGAATCCAGCCATGAGCGAATTTATCAAAGAAATCAACAAACGCCGGACCTTTGCGATCATCTCGCACC
>JABXHR010000049.1 GCA_013373515.1 Gammaproteobacteria bacterium
GGTCGCGGGGGCGAAGATGTCGCTCACTTCTACTCTAGCAATGGTACTTGGAATGATTTTGCGGCTACCAATACCTCAAGTATTGCTGGTTACATCGTCGAGTATGGCGGCCTGTCAACTGACTTCTCCGATAAACCAGAAGCTGCAAATCTCAAGATTACAGTCACTCCTGTCAACGACGCTCCAACATTATTAGCTCCAACTAGCCTGTCGGTGATAGATACTGAAAGCTGGGATTCTTTCAATGACGAATCAGGTGCTTTGTCGGCGCAAGACATCGATACCGATGCGTTACTGACCTATTCAATCGTGGGTGGTTCGGCAGTTGACGGTATGCAAGTGATTGACGGTACATACGGTAGACTGGTGCTTGATCCGTCAACTGGCTCGTACTCATACGCGGCTGATCCGTACGCAATCAATGCTCTGTCTACATCTGTTACAGACAGCTTTACTCTAAAAGTGACGGATCAACACAACGCTGCAGCGACTCAGACACTTACGGTTAATATTACCGGCGTGGACGACAAGGCAGTTATAGGCGGCGCTGCCTCTACGGCGGTCTACACTGAGAATGGATCTACGGTAATCCTAGACCCCACACTTACTCTTACAGACGCTGATGGTTCTGATTACGGCTCTGCGAGCCTCCTAATTAGCACAACGGCTAACGGCGAAGCAGCGGATCAATTGAGTATTGCAACCGTTGGTGGAATTAGTGTTTCTGGATCTAATGTAAGTTACAACGGTACTCTTATTGGCTCTATTGTTAGCACCAAAACAGGTGTTGATGGTACTGACCTTGAAGTTTCTATTAGCTCAGGTTCGAGCATCGAGGCGGTTGAAGCTTTGGCGCGCGCTATCTCTTTTAGTAGCACCTCTGAAGATCCATCCGAGTCTAATCGTACACTTGTCTTTACCCTGACTGACCCTAGCGCACGGGTACTGACTAAGTCAGCTACGGTGAGCGTAGGAGCAGCGAATGATGCCCCAGAGATCGACCTAGGTAGCGCTTCCTGGGTGACTGAGAAAACTACGGCCAATACAGATGCAAGTTTCTCGCTGACGGGTGTACAGATTAGTGATGTGGACGATACAACAGTATCGGTGACGCTCTCTGTCAAGTTGGATACCACTGTGTCTCCAGCAGTGCCTTACGGTCAGCTAAGCATCTTGACCAACGTAAGTGGGGGCCTTACCGCAAGTGACTTCTCAGACGGAACAGTTTCGGGAGATGCTGTAACGGGCAGCACTCTAACGATTAAGGCAGGCACTGATATAAGTCGGATTAATACGACGCTTGCTGCTAGTGGTGGTTTGATCTATTCGGCAACCGAAACTTATGATGCGATTGAGCCGGGTCCTGATCTGGTAACAATCACGGCCACTGATTCAAGCTCCGCTGAATCCGCACTGACAAAGCAAGTCATTGTTGCTCCGGAAGCGCCATCTGCCGACAGCCGCAACCTGTTTACTACCGAAGAGCAGGACTTAAGTCTGGACGTGTTGAGCTTCGTCACTACAACAAGCGGAAACGAGGGTAGTTTCGTTTACGGAACAGGTACCGTTGGTGGCAGCATTACTGCATTCTCAGGCAACGCTATCTATGCGCCAACTGATTTGGATGGCAACGGCTCTGCAGATGATGTTATTGGCTACACACTCTATAGCTCTGAGGACTCTTCTGTTGTCGCTGGTGAGCTTAAGTTCGCTACTACCGGGCAGTATCTATCAGCAGCAGCTAAGGATGCGGCGTTTATTTTTACGCCGGATGCTGATTTCGAGGGTTACACTGAGTTCTACTATCAGTACTCAGAGACAGGAAGTACCCCTGCCGATGTCGCACAGGTACGAATTTTCGTATCAGGCGTTAACGACGCACCAGTGGTTACGATTAGCGGAACGCCCGTGATTGATGAGGACACTAGCCTTACATTTGCTGCCAATGGCGCGCAAACAATTACACTTGATGACTTGGATGCGGAGTCATCCTCTATCATGCAGCTGACGCTGCGGGCGGAGAATGGCGAGATTTCGCTCGCAACAACGTCTGGCATATCAGTTGTGAGCGGTGCGCTTGATTCCAGCTTTGTGAAAATTCGAGGTTCATTTGCTGATCTTCAGAGTGCTGTTGATGGATTGGTTTACTCCCCGAATGCCGACTTCAACGGAACTGATACGCTGAGTCTTCGTCTAGATGACTTGGGTAACAGCGGTGAAGGTGGGGCGCAGTATCACGAAGTCTCGAAATTAATTACCGTTAATGCAGTTAACGATGCACCAGTCTTAACAACTCCATCGTCGGCATCTCTTCAAGAAGATGGCACACTCTTCTTTGGAGCAAATGAAGCACAACAGATTCTCTTTGCTGATGTGGATGCCCTGTCTGATACCCTAATGACCCTAACTCTTGGCGTCGCTGAAGGTGTAATGGAGTTAGGCAACACATCCGCTCTCACATCTGTTAATGGTGACGGAACAGCCAGTATCTCGATCACCGGTACCAAAGCGGCGTTGCGTGCAGCACTGGAGGGGCTGAGCTACTCACCGGATCTTAACTTTAACGGAATCGATACACTTGCGATCTCCTTAAGTGATGCCGGTGCTACGGGTAGTGGTGGAGTATTAACTGACACCAAAACCATTGCTTTAACAGTCAATGCAGTAAATGACGCGCCAACTTTGAATCTAGTCTCCAGTGTTTCGACGGATGAGGATCATAGTTTTACTTTTGCCGCAGGCAATATCACTCTATCTGATATTGATCTAGGCTCAGGCGACATGCAGCTAACATTGAATGTCAGTAACGGCTCTCTGACCTTGGCGTCTACCGCTGGATTAACCTTTGTGAATGGCACTGCTGATGGCGATGCTTCAATTATTGTTAGTGGCTCACGTGCGGCACTCCAAGCCGCAGTTGATGAACTGGTTTACGCACCTAACTCTAATTTCAATGGCTCTGAGAGCCTCGCGGTAACATTGGAAGACCTCGGAAATACCGGAAATGGGGGCAATCTTTCTGTTACTGACACAATCACCATCAATGTTGCTGCTGTGAACGATCAACCGTTAGTTACAGCTCCATTGTTGGCAGGTGTTGCAGAGGATACCGTGCTCAGCTTCACTGGAAACAGTGCGATTACACTCGCGGATCTTGATGCGACTTCGACTTCGGTAATGAGCCTTCTGGTTGAAGTGACAAATGGCTCTCTCAGCTTGGCCAATATCAATCAGTTGTCGGTTATTGAGGGTGCGAATAACGCTAAATTGGTCAAGGTACAAGGTACTTTGAGCCAACTGCAAACGGCCATAGCAGGGCTGACTTACCTGCCGAACGCTGGCTACTTCGGTAGCGATAGTCTCACGGTCACTCTTGCGGACAAGGGTGATACTGGAAGTGGCGGGGCGCTTAGTGACAGCGCGACCATAGCTATAACGATTCGCTCGGTTAACGATGTGCCCGTATTGACCGTTGCCGATTTGACCACAACAGAAGATACGACTTCGGTTTCTGCTACTGCGAGCGTGACCGACCAAGATACTGAAGACTCTCATAGCTTCAGCGTTACTGCGATCGGTGCCGGTGAGGGTAGTGTGTCTATTGACGTTTCGACAGGTGAATATACGTTCACTCCGGGCGATGATTTCCAGTATCTAGCTGCAGGTGAGAGTGCTACTGTAACCTTTGATGTAACAGCATCAGACCCGTTTGGTGCATCGGATACAGAGACTGTTACGGTGACCGTAACGGGTGTGAATGACTCGCCAGTCCTTTCCGATCCAGATAACTTCAGTTATTCGCATGCCGCACCGAAAGCCTTTGATCAAACGGTTCAGAGCGCTTCGGCACTGGCAACGGATGTTGATTCATCAGATGTATTGACTTACGGCATTCTCAAAGATGGTGTGGTCTCTACCAGTCAGACAGAGACTCTGGGTACGCTGAGCATCGATTCGTCTACCGGCAATTACACCTTTACTCCGAACGACGCGGCTGTATACGCGCAGACGCAAACAGTTACGCAAACCTTCACACTGCAAGTCAGCGATGATGCATCCCCTGCGGCTTCGGTTACCAAGGATGTCGTAGTCACGGTTGTTGGTGCTCCTCTGACACTAGGTGATGACTTGACCCCTGAGCAGATCGATCAAATCTTGGGTTACTACAGTGGTAATATCGCTGATGTTCAGCTTTCACAGCCAATAAGCAAGGCTTACACGGACATCCTGATCAAGCATATTGAGAAGTTTGATCCCAACGACCTGAGCTTCTTGATGCCGTTGGATGACGACCTAAGCGCGGAGCAGGTTCAAAAGGTACTGGAGTACTACACTGGAGGTAATGCGACCACCAACTTCAGCTCTGTTGACGCCTACCGAGATATCTTGATAGATAATCTCGAGGACTTTGATAGCAGCGATTTAAGCTTCCTCTTCCCGCTGGATAATCAAATGACCCCGGCGCAGGTCGAAACTATCTTGGCCTATTACACCGGAGGCAATGCGACCACGGACTTTAGCCCGATCGATGACTATCAGGATATCTTGGTTGATAACTTAGAGGATTTCGACAGCACTGATCTGAGTTTCCTGTTCCCGCTGGATAACTCGCTGACGCCAACGCAAGTTGAAACTATTCTGGCTTACTACACCGGAGGTAATGCGACCACGGACTTTAGCCCGATCGGTGCCTACAAGGATATCTTGGTTGATAACTTAGAGGACTTTGATA
>JABXHR010000098.1 GCA_013373515.1 Gammaproteobacteria bacterium
CCGTAACGGGTGGCGAAGGTAGCGATACCGTACTGGGTGGCGAAGGAAACGACGTCGCTGATGGTGGTGAGGGTAATGATTCCGTTGACGGTGGTGCCGGAGACGACACGGTAACCGGTGGTGATGCTAACGATTCCGGTAGTGATACGTTGACCGGTGGCGAAGGGAATGACTCGGTATCAGGCGGCAAAGGTAATGATGTTGCGGATGGTGGTACGGGCGATGATGCCACTGATGGTGGTGAAGGTGATGACACCGTAACGGGTGGCGAAGGTAACGATACGGTCCTGGGTGGCGAAGGTAATGACGTCACTGACGGTGGCGAGGGTAATGACTCCGTTGACGGTGGTGCCGGCAGTGACGCGGTTGACGGCGGTGAAGGTGATGATTCTGTAGACGGTGGAACAGGTAACGATACCGTTGAAGGAGGTTTAGGTAACGACACTGTCCTTGGGGGTGAGGGCAATGACGTTGCCGGTGGTGGAGTCGGCGACGATTACGTTGATGGTGGTGCGGGTGATGACACTATCAATGGCGGAGAAGGCGACGACTCGCTTGATGGTGGTGATGGCGGCGACGTTCTTGATGGCGGCTTAGGTGCTGATTCTATTGCTGCGGGAGCAGGTGACGACACCATTATTTATGACGCGAACGATGTTCTAATCGATGGCGGTTCGGGCTTGGATACTCTTGTTATCAACCAGTCTGTTGATTTTACGACTCTGCCAGACGCTCAAATACGCAATATTGAAAACATTGAATTGCGTGGCGAAACGCCAGTGGCGATAACGCTTTCAGAAGTAGATGTTCGCGCAATGATTCCAGCGGGTACTAATACTTTGACTATCAGCCGTGGTGGTGCGCACACTGTCGCTTTGCAAGGTAGTTGGGTTCAGGGAATCAACACTACGATTGGGAATTTAGTTTACGAGAGTTACACCCTCAACGGCTTGACGCTGTTGCTTGGTATTGGTGATGTATACGGCGGTAATGCGACTGACGACACGGTAACCGGAGGTATCGGTAATGATAGTGTCGATGGTGGTGACGGTAACGACTCGGCTGAGGGTGGTTCTGGTAACGATACCATTAAAGGTGGTAATGATGCTGGCGACGATACACTATCGGGTGGTGACGGAAATGACGTTATCGAAGGTGGTGCCGGTAATGACTTGGGCGACGGTGGATCAGATAATGATACAGTGTCCGGCGGTGAAGGTAATGATACTACCGCTGGTGGTGATGGTAATGACTCTGTAACGGGTGATGCAGGTGACGATACGGTCGCTGGTGATGCTGGGGACGATACCACCTCGGGTGGTGAGGGTGATGACTCAGTTGATGGCGGCTCGGGTAATGACGTCGCTGAGGGGGGGGCAGGCGATGATACTATTGACGGCGGCACAGGTAATGACACCGTAGATGGTGGCGATGGCGACGATTCAGCGACTGGCGGTGAAGGAAATGACTCAGTTAGTGGTGGTGCTGGTAATGACACGCTAACGGGCGGAGATACTACTGATACAGGCGACGATACCCTCGACGGTGGTGAGGGCAATGACTCCGTTGAAGGCGGTAAAGGTGACGACAGCGCGACTGGCGGATCAGGTAACGATACCGTCTCAGGCGGCGAAGGCAACGATACCGCTAGTGGCGGAGACGGCGACGACTACGTTGATGGTGGGGCTGGTGATGATACCGTTGAGGGTGGTTCAGGAAATGACACTCTCGGTGGCGGTGATGGTAGCGATGTTCTAGACGGCGGAGACGGTGCAGACTCTATAGCTGCGGGCGCTGGTGATGACACCATTCTTTACGATGCTGATGACATATTAATCGACGGTGGCTCAGGTGTTGATACCCTAGTTTTCAACACTTCCACCGATCTATCACAAATCAGTGATGGTCAAATTAAGAATATTGAAAAGATCAGTCTCGAGGGAGACGGCACGGTATTGACCCTAGGCGAGGCGGATATTGCTTCGCTTTTGCCAGTAGGGGCAACCTCACTGACTATCAGTCGCGGCGGTTCGCAAGAAGTGAATTTGTTGGGTGGCTGGTTTAAGGGTGCAACTCAAACTGTTGGCGGATTGACCTATGAGTTGTACACCTTAAACGGTATCGAAGTATTGGTTGGTGTTGGCGAAACCTTTGAAGGCGGTGACGCGGATGACACCCTTACTGGCGAAGAAGGTAACGATTACATCGATGGTGGCGAAGGTGACGATTCAGCCGAAGGTGGAGACGGTGACGACACTGTTGTTGGTGGCGCTGGTAATGATACGGTCAACGGTGGCGCTGGAGATGACAGTTTAGCGGGTGGTGCCGGTAACGACTCGGGTTCGGGTGGTGAAGGCAACGACAACGTAGATGGCGGCACAGGTAATGACACCTTAGACGGTGGTACGGGTAACGACAGCGTTACCGGTGGTGAAGGTAATGATACGGCGACCGGTGGTGAGGGCGAAGACTCTGTCACCGGTGGTGATGCCAACGATACTGGCGACGACAGCGTTGACGGTGGTACGGGTAATGACACCGTAGAAGGCGGTAAAGGTAATGACACCGCGCTGGGTGGTGAAGG
>JABXHR010000254.1 GCA_013373515.1 Gammaproteobacteria bacterium
ACCGAACTCAATTTCTTGATACAATCGCGCGCTGAGTGAACGAGGACAACGCCACAACAATTCTTGCGGTGGATGCTCTAGTTCACAATCTGTGGTCTTTGCTTGATAAGTAAAGAGGCACAACTTCCCATATCATTAGTGTATTAGATTCAGGCAATGGCCTATTGGCCAATGAACCAAATTAGACCTCCAAGTGGAGCCCAGCATGTCAAATATTGAGTATTACACATCAGTCGAACAAGCGACCGCTTGCCTTCCACTCCTGGAAAGCTTACGCGAATTTCCAAGCACTGAAGATCTTCGTGAGCAGCTAGATCGCCAGTTCGAATCAGGCTACAAAGTCGCAGCTTTGCTAAGCGGCGACACAGTGGCAGCGGTTTGTGGCTATCGAGTCAGTGAAAACCTTGCTCGCGGCAAGCATCTACAGCTCGAAGATCTGATTACCGATCCCGATTTGCGCAGTTTTGGCCATGGCGAGGCACTGTTTGACCATATGGTGGACTTGGCCGCAGAGCTCGGTTGCAGCTCGGTCGCGTTGATATCAAAAATGGATCGCCACGATGCATCGCGGTTCTACTTCAACCAACGAATGCAGATCAACGCATTTCACTTCTCATTAGAGCTCTACAGTGACGATTGAACTGCTCGGCATTAAAACCTGCGATACCGTAAAAAAATCACTCAAATGGTGGAAAGATCGCGGCATTGCTGTAGAGTATGTGGACTTAATATTGGGGATTTCACCAGCTTTCGCCACTGAACTTTTTGAGGCGTTTGGAGAAAAAGTCATCAATAAAAGCAGCCGAACTTGGCGGTTATTATCCGATGAGGACAAGCAACGCGACCCAGTCGAATTGCTCAGTGAAAATCCCACCCTAGCAAAGCGACCCATAATTAGGATAAACGGCGCATGGAAGTCGATAGGATTTCAACCAGAACTCTGGGAAGAGTTTGTCTAGCGGGTTTGTTACTCGCCACCTTAAACACGCAGGCCGACACTCGATTTTCGGTGGCATTGGGCCAAGCAAGATCAAATTGGTCAAGTGCCCCCCTAGCGCAAGCGCTTGAAGATCTAAATTACAATGCCAGTGGGTTTACGACGTCTTCGAGTCGGTCAAGTGCAGCGTTTAAAATCGCAACAGACGTTTCCCCCACTCAGGCTATCACAGCCTCGATCGTCAACTACGGTGAAACAGAGGTCAGCTACCGTATCAATGGCGGTCAATTGTCGCTGGAAGATGCCAATGATGTTGCGCAGTTTCACCCCTCCTCTGCGCAGGGTTTTGTGCTGAGCTTTGATCAAGTACTCTACGATCAAAATACGTTGAAGCTGTCTTTTGAGAACGGCGTTGTGCTCTGGAATGCGATTTTTGACGTCATTGCCAAGTCAGGAACCGTCACACATGCCGAACGCGGTGTTGGAATCTCTACTGGATTAAAAATTTCAAAAACCTTCGGTTGCGGTCAATCGGTGGGCTTGAAGTTGGCCACCGATTACGTCGCCCAACAGTGGATCAAAACTGGGAAGATTGAATGGAGCCTACCACTGACAGGCTCCGATTCAAACTGTTAGGCCTGCAGCCTAAATCCGGCCAATTGTGCACTTAGCTCGCGGGCTTGGGTTGCTAAGGACTCAGCAGTGGCGGACAATTCCTCTGCGGCAGATGCATTTTGCTGCGTTGAGTCATTGATTTGATACATTGCATCTTGCAACTGTGTCGCGCCTGCTGACTGTTCATCCGACGTGGTCATCAAGTTGTTCATCAGCTCAGCAGTTTTACGCACAACGGGTAAGACATCATTGATTCGTCCGCCGGCATCATTGGCGATCTTCACGCTGTTACCGGCCACTTCGCCAATCTCCTTGGCCGCCATTTGACTGCGTTGTGCCAAACTGCGCACTTCGGATGCAACCACCGCAAATCCACGGCCTTGCTCACCCGCACGCGCCGCTTCTACTGCTGCATTTAACGCCAGAAGATTGGTCTGGAAAGCGATTTCATCGATGATTGAAATCCGCTCGGCGATTTGCTTCATCGCACTGATGGCTCGATTCACCGCATCACCACCCTGCTCGGCCTGATATGCCGCCTTATTGGCCAAGTCATTGGTTTCTTTAGCAGTCGCCGAATTCGAATCAATCGAGGCACTCATTTGCTGCATTGCAGAGCTACTTTCTTCAACAGCGGAGGCCTGCTTCAGTGAGCTTTGCGACAGCTGGTTCCCTGTGGCATTGAGCTGCTCAGCCGCTTCGACCACACCACTGGCGACGTTTTTCACGTTTGCGATAACACCGTTTAGCGCCTCGAGTGCACCGTTGAGGCTATCTGACAATACACGCATTTCACCGCCATACGGCTCATTGACAAACACAGTAAAATCACCGTTGGCAAGCTTGTGTAAGCGCTGTTGAAAGTCAATCAGTGCTGTTTTTCGAGCAGTGATGTCCGTGGCATATTTAACCACTTTAAATGGTTTGCCTTCGGCATTCAAAATCGGGTTATAGGAAGCCTGAATCCAAACGTCTTTTCCGTTCTTGTGTTTTCTACAGAACTCATCTGATTTAAATTGGCCTGCCGCTAGGTCCTGCCAGAACGCTTGATAATCTTTAGAAGAGGTATAGTTTCGATCACAGAACATACTGTGATGCGCACCTTTTACCTCATCAAGACGATAGCCCAGTGTGTCTAGGAAATTTTTATTTGCATGACGAATTGTGCCATCCACCTCGAACTCAATCACCGCTTGAACACGATTAATCGCTTTGAGCTGTCCCTCGGCATCGGCAGCCTTTAATCTTTGCTCCGTAATATCTGATGCAAATTTCACCACTTTAAATGGACGTCCATCGGCATCGAATATCGGATTATAGGAGCCTT
Organism: Gammaproteobacteria bacterium; assembly: GCA_013373515.1. Taxonomy (GTDB): domain Bacteria; phylum Pseudomonadota; class Gammaproteobacteria; order JABXHR01; family JABXHR01; genus JABXHR01. The sequence goes on from JABXHR010000254.1 coordinate 2,880, forward strand.
GAATCCAAATCTCACGGCCGGACTTATGAAAGCGTTTAAACTCGCCGGACTCAAAATTTCCGGAGGCCAAACGCATCCAAAGGCCTTGGTATGCACTGGTTGCTACGTAAGCTGGATCGCAGAACATACGATGGTGTTTACCAATCAACTCGCCACGCGTGTAGCCCATGGCCGCGCAAAAGTTATCGTTTACATCGATGATATTCCCATCGAGATCAAATTCAATCACCGCTTGAGATCGTCCGATCGCTTCGATTTGCCCTTTATGATCTGCAGATTCCAATGCGGTTTCGGTAACATCCGTCGCAAACTTCACAACAGAGGTGACTTTGCCGCTGCGATCTTTAATTGGGTTGTAGGATGCGCGAATCCAAATATCAGAACCATCCGACTTTACGCGTCTAAATAAGGAGGAATTGGTGTGGCCTTTGCGCAAGTCTTGCCAAAAACTTTTATAGTCTGCTGACTTACCATACTGCTCTGTACAAAACATCCGATGATGTTTACCAACCAAATCCGCCAATTGATACCCCATGGCTTGGCAGAAATTATCATTGGCATACACAATTGTGCCATCAGGTGTAAATTCAATAACTGCTTGCGAGCTGTCAATTGCACTTAACCACCCTTGACGGTTTGCGCCTTTTGAGCCGCTAAAAAATGACATTGCCATTGTCGTTAGTCTCCAAGGACCTATTTTTTGTTAGTCCAGATAGCGACCGAATCGACAGAATATTTAAACTTTGTGACTTGATTCACACAAAAAAGTGTGAGTGTTATTATTTACGGGTGTCGATACGACAAAAGCCAAGCAGATTGCTTGGCCTTTGGTGCGCATTTGAAGGCCATGGCGCCGCTTGCGCCATAACAACCAACGTAACAGATTTACTCTGCTGGCTTGTCGGTCGTGCCTTCCTCAGTACCGACTGTGCCTGATGCGTCAGGCTTGTCGTTGCCATCGGTGTCAGGGGAGTCATTGCCGTCTGTATCTGGCACTTGCGGGCTCTCGTTGCCATCGGTTTCAGGCACCTCTGGGCTCTCGTTGCCATCGGTTTCAGGCACTTCTGGGCTCTCATTACCATCGGTTTCTGGCACTTCAGTAACGTCTTCACCCTCGCCACCGATTTGCTCGATCATAGAATCGAAAGACAATGGTGCATCCGTACCAAATTGGAACGTTTCGATATTGACAAAGGTGTTGCTCAGACCAGTCTCATTGTCAGTAATTTTGAACGTGCCATCGGCCAACGCCTCAACAGTGTAGTTCTCAATCGGCTTTGGCAGATGCAATGTATCGACATCAGAGCCACCGTTGATGAAGTTGCCTGATGCATCCTCAGTCAGAGTGACCATATCTGCGCCAGATTGGGCGTGAATCACATTATTGTCACCAGAGACTGACAAAACGTCGTCACCAGAGCCACCACCGATGGTGTTGGCGTCGCCCTCAACAGAGACGGTGTCGTCACCTGCGCC
>JABXHR010000119.1 GCA_013373515.1 Gammaproteobacteria bacterium
CTCGATGAGCCGACCAACCACTTGGATCTCGATGCTGTCACTTGGTTGCAAGGGTGGCTTTCCCGATACGAAGGCACCTTAATTGTGATTTCACACGACCGCTCGTTTTTGGATGCAGTGGTCAACCATGTAGTGCATCTGGAGCATTGCACCGCGACGCTCTACAAAGGCAATTACTCGCAAATGCAAAGCCTGCGCGTGCAAACCCTCAAAGAAAATCTCGCCAAGCAGGAAGAAATTGAGCGCCAAAGAAAGCATTTGCAATCGTTTATTGATCGTTTTAAGGCCAAAGCCACCAAAGCCAAGCAAGCACAAAGTCGGGTCAAGGCGATGGCCAAGCTTGAGGATGTGGCGATTCTTCAAGAGGAGTCGGGTTACCAATTCGCGTTTTCAGCGCTGGATCGTTCGATCAACCCAATGATTCATTTGGAGGATTTGGTCGTTGGCTATGGCGACACACCGCTGCTGGCACCGATGAATTTATCGGTTCATCAAGACTCCCGAATAGGGCTCATCGGACCAAATGGTGCGGGTAAGTCAACGCTTATTCGCACGCTTGCCGAGGCGCAGGTGCCCGTATCTGGGCAGGTTGTGTATGCCAAGCATCTGCGGGTAGGCTACTTTGCGCAGCACCAGCTTGAGCTCATGGACTACCGAGAAACCCCCATTCAAATCCTCGGCAAAGTTGATCAAGCCATGGGCGGCGCGGCGACCGAGCTGGAGTTGCGCTCATTCTTAGGGCGGTTTGGTTTTAACAACGATCGAGTCTTTGAGGTGATCGATGGATTTTCTGGCGGCGAAAAATCCCGGCTGGGGCTTGCGTGTTTGGTGTATCAAAAGCCCCATTGTCTGTTATTGGACGAACCGACGAACCACCTAGACCTTGAAATGCGCGATGCATTGAATTTGGCGCTATCCAACTTTGAAGGTGCGGTGGTGGTTATTTCGCATGATAAATACTTACTCGACTCGGTCTGCAATGAATTTTTACTGGTGGCCGATGGTTGCGCGGATTGGTTTGATGGCACGCTTGATGACTATGTGCAGTGGTCAAAGCTGCGCACGGAATCTAAGGCACAGGCAAGCAAACGCGACAATGCAGCGCCATCCACACCAAAGCTCTCCGCGGCAGATAAACGAAAAGAAGCCGCGCGCATTCGCGAGCTGCTGCGTCCCAAAACAAAGCAACTCAATCAACTCGAAAACAAGCTGACATCGCTGCAAAGTTCCATTGAGGCGCTGGAGCACGAGCTTGCAAGACCTGAGCTATACACCGAAGAGGCGCATCGGGTGGAGGGCCTCAGCACAGAGCTTGGCCAACAAAAAGAATTGTTAGCAGATCTAGAGGAACAGTGGTTAACGCTCGGTGAAGAGCTCGAACAAATGCAGGCAGAGCTCGAAAGTAGCGGCGCGTGAGTCGCGCCGCTTAACAGGTTACTTGCGTTGCGGCGGTAGATCGGTACAGCTGCCGTGGGCCACTTCAGCGGCCATTCCCAGCGACTCACCAAGCGTCGGGTGCGGATGAATCGTTTTGCCGATATCAATTGCATCGGCGCCCATTTCAATGGCTAGACAAACCTCGCCAATCATATCGCCAGCGCTCACGCCAACGATGGCACCGCCCAAGATGCGGCCAGTTTCGTCGTCAAACATCAGCTTGGTGAAGCCCTCGTCTCGGCCATTGGCGATCGCACGGCCTGAAGCCGCCCATGGGAATACACCTTTGGTGTATTTGATGCCTTCGGCTTTGAGTTGGGCTTCGGTTTTGCCAGCCCAAGCAACTTCTGGGTTGGTGTAGGCCACGCTTGGAATCTGCATAGGATCAAACGCCGCATTGGCCAATTTGTCGTTACTTTGTAGCTCGCCTGCAATCACTTCTGCCGCCACATGCCCTTCGTGGACGGCTTTGTGAGCCAACATCGGTTGACCGACGACATCGCCGATGGCGAAGATGTGTTTGACATTGGTGCGCATCTGCGAATCAACTTCAATAAATCCGCGATCGCTCACCGCAACGCCTGCCAATTGTGCACTGAGTTTTGCGCCATTGGGGGTGCGACCGACTGCGACAAGTACTTTGTCGTAAATCTGCGGATCTTTCGGCGCGTTTTTGCCCTCAAACTGCACATGAATACCATCGGGCTTCGCTTCAGCCGAGACCGTTTTGGTGTTTAGCATGATGCTGCTGAGTATGGGTTGGTTATATTTATTCCAAACCTTTTCGAGATCTTTATCGACGCCGGCCATCAAGCCATCTGCCATCTCAACCACATCAATCTGGGTGCCCAAGTTGGCATAGACTGTGGCCATTTCCAGACCAATAATGCCGCCACCGACCACTAACATTCGCTTGGGAATGTCGGCGAGTTCCAATGCACCCGTGGAGTCGATAATGCGTGGATCATCAGGCATGAAGGGCAGTTTTACTGGCTGAGAACCGACGGCGACGATAAAGGTTTTAGCGCTGACCGTGCTGGACTTCGGGCCTTCGACGGTCAACTCATGGCTGCCAGAGAAATTGGCGGTGCCTTGAATAACGGTCACTTTGCGCATTTTGGCCATCTGGGAAAGGCCGCCAGTGAGCTTGCTGACAACCCCTTCTTTGTGTGCGCGCAGCCTGTCGAGGTCTACTGTCGGGGCGGCATAGCTCACGCCCAGATCGGCAAAATGCTTGGTTTCTTCCATCACTGCGGCCACATGGAGCAGTGCTTTGGATGGAATACAGCCCACATTCAAACAGACGCCGCCCAAAGTTGGGTAGCGTTCAACCAGGGCAACTTTTAGCCCGAGGTCTGCCGCTCGAAAGGCAGCAGAATAGCCGCCGGGTCCGCCGCCAATGACAACTAAGTCGTATTGTGCATTGCTTGGCGCAATGGTGTTTGTTGATGGCGCGTGTAGGGTTGGCGGTGCAGAGGCCTCTTCTGCTGGTGGCGCTTCGGCGACGGCGGCCATTTCGATCACCAACGCAGGCGTGCCTTGCGAGACGCGATCGCCTGCTTTGATGAGCCAGCGACTGATCGTCCCAGCAACGGGTGCTGGGACTTCGATTGACGCTTTGTCTGATTCCAAGGTCAGTAGGCTATCGTCAACTTTGACCTGCTCGCCCTCGGCAACCAAAACATCGATCACTTCAACGTCGCTAAAGTCGCCAATGTCGGGAATTTCTACTGTAATTAATTCAGCCATGGTGTGAACTCCTTACAGCAAGATCCGACGGACGTCAGAAATCGTGTTGACATAGTGAACCATAAAGCGCGCCGCATCTGCGCCGTCGATCACTTTGTGATCGTAGGATAGGTCTAAGGGACACATTAAGCGCGGTACAAATTCACTGCCGTTCCAAACGGGTTTCATTTGTGCGCGCGTGATGCCGAGAATGGCCACTTCAGGCGC
>JABXHR010000167.1 GCA_013373515.1 Gammaproteobacteria bacterium
GCGGTGCGGTGATGGCGGCGCGTACGGGAGCGAAAGTATTGCCGGTCGCGCATGACGCCGGACGCTGTTGGCCGCGAAGTCTACTCAAGAAGCGCCCCGGCACGGTTCACCTGAGATATTTGCCAGTCATCGAGACCGAAGGGCTAGAGCCACAAGAGATTTTGCAACGAGCGCAGGATGCGATAGAAGCGGAGCAGGCCAAGCTCGCCAAAATGTAGGAGGCATCGCACACCATGGATGGGGAAATGGAATTCATTTATTTGATTTTGTGTGTCATGGCGATTGCTTTGGTTTATCACTTGTATAGCCATTTCAAACCAAAGCGCTTTTTTCTGATTGAACAATATGCCTTTCCCGAGGGGCTATCGGCGCGGCTAGCGAAGAAATATCCGCATCTTGAGTCACATCAAATTGCCGAAATCATGGAAGGGCTCAGGCAATACTTTCAGCTTTGCCTTCTGAATAAACGCCAGCAGCTGTCGATGCCCTCTGAGGCGGTTGACCAAGCGTGGCATGAATTTATTTTATCTACCAGAGCCTATCAGCATTTTTGCCATCGCTGCTTTGGGTACTTTTTGCACCATACACCCGCCGAGGCGATGGTGTCGAAAGAGGAAGGGACTGAGGGGTTGGCGCGGGTGTGGAAAGCGGCGTGTAAGCTCGAAAATATTGATCCAATTTGGCCGCAGCGATTGCCGCATTTGTTTGAAATTGATGCAAAGTTTAAAATCGAGAATGGCTTCTATTACTCGAATAATTGCCGGTCTCGCCGCAAAGGTGAAAGTGGATTTTATTGTGCCTCAGCGATGGGCTGTGGGGGTGGCGGCGATAGCGGCTGGGGTGTTGGTGGCGATGCTGGCGGCGGCGGATGTGGCGGTGGCGGCGGCGATTAAGCGATAAGTTCTCGCGCGTTGTCCGTGGTGATTTTGATCACGTCTTCGATATCAATTTGCTTCAGCTCTGCAATGGTATTCGCAATGATTTTAAGCCTTTCAGGGCGGTTGGCTTCGCCTTGGAACCCCATCAGCGGCTGATAGGGGGCATCGGTTTCCATCACCAAGTTTTCAAGCGGCAAAGCCACGATGACACGCCGTAAGCGTTGAGCGCGTGGGTAGGTGATTGCACCGCCAACGCCAATCAAAAACCCTTGTTCAATCACGGCATTGGCTTGTTGTTCACTGCCGATAAATCCATGGAAGACTCCGCTATTCGCACCGCCTAAGCGCAATTGCTTGAGTAGCGTGTCGACCGCTCGGTAGCTGTGCAGACTTAATGGCACTTGCTGTGTTTGTGCCAATTCAATTTGAAATCGCAGCGCCTCAATCTGGAGCGGCAGCGGCGGTGCAGTTGGGCCGGCATCGAGGCCGCATTCGCCGATCAGTTTGGCGCTGCTGACGATGCCTGCGAGCTGCTGTAAATCTTCGTTTTGGCCCGCGTGAGCGCAAAGTGGATGCAATCCGAGCCCCAGCTGAAACGGGATGTCATTTTGCAGAGCCAATAAATCCCGCCAGCTTTGCGGGTCGTTTGCCATGGCAAACCAGTCAGAAACACCTGCTTGCTTTGCGCATTGCCAAGCGCGCTGTGGCGCGTCAAGGTGCGAAACATGCAGGTGGGTGTCGATCATGGTTTGCAATAAATCAAATCGCTGATGCTGTGCCCGAGGCGTTGTCCCCGGCGTTCGAAGCGGGTTTCTGGACGCCAGTCTGGGCGTTGATCGATGGGGTGATCGGACAGCGTGAATTTGTCTGCGTGGCGCGCCAGTGTTTCTTGCATCCAGTCGGCATAGTCTTGCCAATCGGTCGCCATATGTAGCTTGCCGCCTGCAATGAGCTTTTGGTGTACCAGTGAGACAAATTCGTCGTTGACGATGCGTCGCTTGTGATGACGTTTTTTATGCCAAGGATCTGGAAAGTACAGATTGAGTTGCTCGACGCTGTTGTCGGGGACACATTGGCGCAGAATGTCCATGGCATCGGTTTTGGCAAGGCGAATATTGTCGATTTGCTCGCGTTGCGCGCCGAGTAAACAATGCCCAACGCCTGGCGTATGCACCTCAATACCGATCAGGTTTTTGCTTGGATTCAGTTTGGCTGCATGCAAGAGGGCATCGCCGTTGCCGATGCCAATTTCGATCCAAAGTGGGGCATCACGACCGAACAGCGTGTTGATGTTCAAGGGGGCATCCGCATCCCAGCCCATTGTCGGCCAAAGTTCGTCTAGTGCTTTCGCTTGCGCCTGGGTGAGACGTGAGGTGCGCAGAACAAAGCTTCGGACTTGGCGCAACTTGGATTCAAACTCCACGGAACTTACTCGGTTTTATAAAGCGCAAAGGGTACTGAAAACTGCTGCAATTTGCACGAAAGCGCGCGAATTTCGAGCGATTGCTGAGGCTGGCAATGCTAAACAGGCGACTGCAAGGGGTTAATTCGTTATGATGCGCTCTTGTGAACTGACACTGATGCATTGTGAAAATTGGCTTTATTGCGGTTGTAGTGGCATTTTTGAGCGCGCCGGTGGCGGCCGAGCGGTTGGTGATCAATACGAACACCTCAGATGAACTTAGCAAATCCGTATTTGAGGCAATTATCGAGACCTTTGAAGCCGCAAATCCGGGGATCGAAATTCAGTGGAATGTCTATGAGCGATCCAATTATCGCGAGTCATTCGATCAGTTTATCCAAACCAATCCGCCCGATGTGGCAAGCGGACTCTCGCCGAATAGACTGCTGCCTTATATCCAACAAGGGCTGATCAAACCACTGAGCGAAGAGGAAACCTCCAAGCGCTGGGCGCTGGAGACCAACCGTTACCCATGGGGCTTGATGCTCAATGCGGCAGTGCTTGAGGAGATCGAGACGGCAGGGCTAGCGAATTTTGAGGCGCTGCTGAGCACTTGCGCGCAAATACGCCAACAAAACCTGACGCCGATTGCATTGGGAACACGCTTTTTATGGACCGCGGCGGCTTGGTTTGAATATATCAATCTGCGGATAAACGGCCCCATTTTTCATCGGCAGCTGACCCAAGGGGAGGTGTCGTTTCTCGATCCACGTGTGGTGGCCGTTTTTGGCATGTGGCGGCGCTTGATTGATGCAGAGTGTTTTAATGTGAATCACGCAGAGTTGTCCTGGCAGGATGCTGCGCAGCAAGTGGCCGATGGCCAGGCGGCGATGCAGCTAATTGGCAGTTTCGCACTCAATGCGCTGGCGGATCGTGAGTCGCCTGAGTCCACGCTTCTCATGCGCGAATTCCCGAGTATTACACCCGGATGGCAGAATACGTTGGTTGCGCCATCTGATACCGTGGTGATTCCCGCGGCCGCAAATAACCCAGAGGCTGCCACTGCCTTTTTGGCATTTTTGGGTAATACGGTGGTCCAGCAGCAATTAGCGCAGGCTCGGGGGCAGTGGCCAGCAAATGAGGTGGAGATTACCGAGGAGATGTCGCTTTGGGATCGCTCCAATCTGGCGCTACTTCAGGGAACGTCGTCGCGTGTTTCATTCTTCGATCGAGAGGTGCCAACCGATCTGGCCAAAGCGGCAATGTCCGGATTTCGCGCATTTCTCGAAAACCCTGAGCAACTCAATGCCATCCTCGGCGCGATTGAAGCTGTCCGCAAAAAACTTACACGCTAACTTCCGACGCTAATCATGCAAGATTTATCCAATTTGCAGCTGTTTTTGATCGCATTGTGTTTTGCTTGGAGCGGTTTTGTACGCTCAGGGCTCGGTTTTGGTGGCACCGTTTTGTCATTGCCGTTAATGCTTTTGGTGGTGGATGACCCGCTGTTGTTTTTACCGATAGCCTCGATTCAGCTGCTGATTTTCTCGACCTGGATTACCTATGGTCATAACTTGATTCATTTGGTGAAGACTGGTGAGAAACGGCTGCAAAGTAATGTCGATTGGCCGTATTTGTGGCGTTCGATGAAAATCATGATTGTGCCGAAATTGATTGGCGTACTTGGTCTGTTGACGCTGCCAGATGTCTGGCTCAGCACCATCATTTTTGGCATCGTTATTATCTACAGCATTGGCTATGTCATTGGCAAAACTTTGGTGAGCAATGGCCGTTGGAGCAATATTGCGTTCCTGTGCTTGGGCGGCTATGCCAGTGGTGTGTCTTTGATTGGGGCGCCACTGATCATTGCAGTGTTCGGCGCACAAGTGCGTCGTGATCAGCTGCGCGATACATTGTTTGCGCTGTGGTTTATTTTGGTGGTTATCAAGCTGGTGGCGTTGATGCTTGCCGGCGTGGATTTACAGTTGGTTCATCAAATATGGCTGCTGCCAGCGGCCTGGGTTGGGCATATGCTGGGGATGCAGTTTCACTTGGCGGTGGAGCGCAGTGACCCTAAGGTCTTTTATCGTGTGCTTGGTGTGGCGCTAATTGTGGTAAGCGTGTTTGGTCTGCATGCGGCGTGGAAGGATGTGTTGGCCTAGCCGTGCTGCCAAACCCTCGGCAGAGCGCCGAGGGTAAGCGGATGACGCGTTTATTTCATTAAGGCGTCGATGGTGGCGTTGAGCGTTGGGCTCGGACGCATCATCATTTCTGCCAAGTGTGGATCTGGGCGATAGTAACCGCCAATGTCTTGAGGCAGTCCTTGCGCCTGATTCAGCTCCACCGCAATCAATGCTTCACTGGTCGATAGCTTGCTGGCCACCGGTGTAAAGATCTCTGCGAGTTCTGCATCGTCGGTTTGTTTTGCCAATGCCTGTGCCCAATACATGGCCAAATAGAAATGGCTGCCGCGGTTGTCCAGCTCGCCGACGCGGCGCGAGGGTGATTTATTGTTGGCCAACCACTCGGCGGTGGCGGTATCTAGGGTTTCACCGAGGATTTTGGCGCGCTGATTGCCAAACGTCTCTGCCAAGTGCTCGAGGGACACGGCCAGTGCGAGAAATTCGCCCAACGAATCCCAGCGCAGATGCCCTTCTTCCACAAACTGCTGCACGTGCTTTGGCGCAGAACCACCGGCACCTGTTTCAAACAACCCGCCGCCGTTCATCAGTGGCACAACAGAGAGCATTTTGGCGCTGGTGCCAAGCTCTAGAATTGGGAAGAGGTCGGTCAGGTAGTCAC
>JABXHR010000033.1 GCA_013373515.1 Gammaproteobacteria bacterium
CGCCCATTTGCCACATCAGCCACTGTTCAACCTGAATGGCGTCGCGATCACTTTGACCGTAAAGTTGGCCGGTTTTACGTGCCAAATATTGCAATATTGCGCCGCTTTCAAAGATCGAGATCGGTTGGCCGTCCGGGCCATCTGGGTCGACAATGGCTGGAATGCGGTTATTGGGTGAATGCGCCAGAAATTCGGGTTTGAATTGATCCCCAGCGCCGATATTGACGGGGATGACCGTATAAGGCAGGCGCAACTCTTCGAGTGCAATGCTAATTTTCCACCCATTCGGTGTCGGCCAGTAATAGAGTTCAATCATGATCAAAAGTGTTAAGCAATTTTCCGAAAATCTATTGTAATTGATAAGTGATTGTTAAAGGTTGCTTGAATGGATGCCTATTTTTTGTCTCGACACAAATGTGCATAGTAAGCACATATTAAAAAATAGAGTGATTATGGGTCTGCTAATTAATGGTCGATGGCACGATCAATGGTATGAAACTGAGGCGAACGGTGGGAATTTCGTTCGGGGCGATTCACAGTTTAGAAATTGGGTCACCGTTGACGGATCAGCTGGACCCACTGGGCATGCGGGCTTCAAGGCTGAGTCAGGCAGATATCATTTGTATGTGTCATATGCCTGTCCTTGGGCCAACCGTACACTCATTTTCCGTGCGCTGAAGGGGCTTGAGCAGCACATTAGTGTTTCTGCCGTGAATTGGGTGATGCGTGAGCACGGTTGGACTTTCGAGCCTGGCCCGGGCGTGATTGCAGATCCACTGCAAAATGCAGATTTCATGCATGAGATTTACACTCGTGCCGATGCAGGTTACACAGGTCGCGTCACGGTGCCGGTGCTTTGGGATCTTGAGCGGGATGAATTGGTGTCCAACGAGTCGGCCGACATCATCCGGATGTTCAACTCGGCGTTTGACAAGGTTGGGGCGAATGGTCGCGATTTCTACCCAGCCAAGCATCGCGCGGAAATAGACGAGCTGAACGAGTGGATCTACCACAGTGTTAACAACGGTGTCTACAAGGCGGGCTTTGCCACTAGCCAAACTGCATACGAGAATGCAGTGCAAACGCTGTTTAACACCTTGGAAGAGCTCGAGAGCGTATTATCAAAACGCCGATATTTGGTGGGCAGTGACGTCACGGAGGCTGATTGGCGTCTGTTTACCACGCTGGTGCGTTTCGACCCTGTGTATGTGTCGCACTTCAAGTGCAACTTGGCCCGCTTGAAGGATTTCCCCAACCTGTGGGGCTATACTTGCGAGCTCTATCAAATGCCTGGAATCGCCGATACGATTCATATGGATCATATCAAAGGGCATTATTTCCAGAGCCATGACACCATCAATCCGCACTTTATTGTGCCGATGGGCCCCGTGCTCGATTACGCAGAGCCCCACGGCCGTGATAAGTTGGCTACTCGGGTCGCATAGATTCGCGTGCGGATTGTCCTCTGGCGCTGCCGGAGACCATGGGGATTGAAAACAGTCGACATTCCAAAGCACCGTTGAATAACGGGGTTTTACGTTTTGGTGATAAGCCCATGCCTTTTGGCATTGCCCGGTCGGCGGTTAGCCAAAACGTCTGCCAGCCAGGCATTTTTTGTTTCAGCCATGTTCCCCATGCAGGGTAGCTGCGCGAGATGGTCTGCAAATCTTCCAAACGCTCGCCGTAAGGAGGATTGGTCACCAAGATGCCGCTGTTGGCCGGTGCGTCCAAGTCGGACAGTTCCATGGAGGTCAGCACGATATCGTCATAATCGGCATTTCTGAGGTTTTGACGAGCGTGGCGAATCACGTGGCTGTCTCGATCATTCCCAGTAATTAGCTGCTCGATTGGGCGGCTCTCGTAGCGCTGCACGCGAACATCTTGCAGCGGTAGTAATCGTTTATAGGCAAATTGTCGATAGCGGCCAGGGGGCAAATTGGCCGCAATATCCGCGGCTTCGACCAACAGCGTACCGCTGCCGCACATAGGGTCAAAAAAGGGCGTGCTGCCGTCATACCCCGCGAGCAGTAATAACCCAGCTGCGAGATTTTCGCGTAACGGGGCCTCACCTGTGCCACCACGCCAGCCGCGCTTAAACAGCGGCTCTCCACTGGTGTCGAGCATAATCCGGGCGTAGCCATCGACCCAGTGCACCCGAACTCGCGCATGCGGATCGCGCTTGTCGATCGATGGGCGCTCGCCTCTGGCTTGGCGAAAACGGTCCACCACAGCATCTTTGACTTTGAGATTGACGAACTCGCGGCTTTCGCCGCAGCGTTTGTCGACATTGGCATCGACGCGGAAGGTTTGGCTGCACTGAAACCAATCATCCCAGCGAACTTGGAACGCCATGTCATAGAGCTGCTTGATGTGGTTGCATTCGCCTTCATTGAGTACCACCGTGACGCGGGTTGCGGTGCGCAGCCAGAGGTTTGCTTCGGCGACTTGTTCGGGTGAGGCGCTGCCGCCAACACCGCCGTCGTAGGGTTTAACTTCGGTTATACCGAGGGCTGCCATTTCATCGGCGAGCACATTCTCTAGGCCACGTGGGCAGGGGATAAATACAGTAAACATTGACATGGCGGGGCGGTGTTACGAAAACGTCATTGTATCGAAAGCCTGTACTCGGCGGGCAAACAAAAACGGGGCCGTCAGGCCCCGTCTCAGTGTGGGTGGTCATTAGAGCTCGACCACGCCTGGATTACCATCGACGCCAACCATTTCTGGGGTGTCAGGTTTGCCCATGGTGAGGGTATCTTTGGCACGTAGGTACTCGGCCGCCACATCCCAGATTGGCGCACCTGGTGACACGCTGCCGACCGTGGCCCAGCCAGATACCTTGTAGGTTTTGTCAGCCTCGATTAATGAGCCGTCACTTAGTCGCATGTCGTCGATCCGCTTGCCCATGGTTTGGGTTGGGTCGATCCGGTAGGACATGCCCGATGTCCGCACCATATCTCCACCCTGCTGATAGAACGGGTCTTCATGGAAGAGATTGTCGGCCACGTCTTCAAGGATAACTTTGATGGTCTCGCCGGTCATCTCTTGGACATAGGTTTCAGGGTAGGTCATCGCAGTTTGACCCATCAGGTCTTCCATGGTGATTTCACTACCCGCCAATGAACTGGGTCCCCAACGGAAGCCGGGCGATAGGGCAATTTGCGCATCGAGCACATCAACCATGGCATCACAAATGACCTGATCCCAAGTGCCATTGAAGTTGCCTCGACGATAGAGTAGAGCGTCGGTGCGGCACAATACTTCGCCGAGCTTGTCGGCAAATGGCGCGCGAACCGCGTCAATGTGTGCTTGCATCTCGGCGTCTGCGTCGAGCATATTGGCGAAGACGGGCAGCAGGCGGTATTCATAGCCGCTAACCTTGTTGCCACTGAATTTGAGGTCGAGCACCCCGACAAATTTGCCGTTAGAACCGCCATTGGTGACGAGGGTTTTGCCGCCTGCGTTTTCAACAATAATTGGCGCTGGCATGCCGTCGTGCGTGTGGCCGCCCATAATGGCGTCGATACCGCTGACAACTTCTGCCAGTTTGATGTCGACGTCCATACCGTTATGCGACAGCAGGATGACCGCATCGACCTGCTCATTGGCACGAATGTCATCGACCAGCTCTTGCAGCGCGTCATGGCGGATGCCGTAGCTCCAGTTTGGAATAAAGCGCTGCGGGTTCGCAATAGGGGTGTAAGGGAAGGCTTGGCCAACCACCGCGATGCGTTTGCCGCCGCGCTCTTTGATGGTGTATGGCTTGAAGGCGTGGCCTGTGTCTTCGTCGTAAGCTTCGGCGCCGTCGAACATGGCGACTTCATCGACGATGATGTTTTGTGCCACGAATTCGACATTGCTGCCGTTGAGTAATTCGCGCATACGCTCTTCGCCGTAAGTGGCTTCCCAGTGAGCAGTCATGATGTCGACGCCGAGCAAATCCATCGCGTCCATCATGTCTTGGCCGTTGGTCCACAGGTTGGTCGCATGGCCCTGCCATGAGTCACCGCCGTCGAGCAACAAGCTGTTGCCGTCGCCTGCTTCGGCACGCAGTTGCTTGACCAGCGTGGCCAAGTGCGCGTATCCCCCAACCTTGCCATATTTTTGGGCAGCAGCGTCGAAGTCTAGATAACTGAACGCATGCGCCTCTGGGGTGTTTGGCGCGATGCCGTAAAATTTTAAGAGTTCTTCACCCACGATATGCGGAGGGCGACCATTTGCAGCACCAAGGCCTAGGTTCACATTGGGTTCGCGGAAATAAACAGGGCTGAGCTGTCCGTGTACGTCAGTGATATGCATGATGCGCACATCGCCCGTGCTTCCAATGTCATACATGGATTGATCACTTGCATATAGCTTATTCGATAGTAAGCCACCGGCGCTGGCCATTCCCAGCATATGTAAAAATTCACGACGCGAAAGGCTCATGCCCAAAATCTCCGTTAAATAAATGAGGTCTTCAAAAAAACATCGGCGCCAATTGCGCCGATGTTATGAGGGGGGATTTTCAAGCTTATTGAAGCTTTAGAATCTTCCAGCCCTCTTGCTGCTCTTCGTATTGCGCCATTGCCATGGTGCTTTCCAGAAGAAGCTGCTTCGACCAAGCGAGTGCTTCGTCGTATTTGCCTTCTTCCATCATGGCTTTGGCTTGGGTGTATGGATCGAGATTTTTCTTTTCACGTGTCCATGCATTGCCAACCGCCATGACGGCGTCATGGGCTGCCATCGCTTCGGCATAAACGGCTTCTGCGTCTGATTTGCTGTCTGCAAAGGCAGCACCACTGACGAGAAGTGCACCCATCAAGGTTTTTGCGATCAATTTCATACGGTTCTCCTTATTTGCGCGCACTTGGGCCGTTAACTTCGAGTCCATTGCCGGTGTAGGCCAAGAAGTACTCTAGGTTACGCAGCTCTTCAGATTGCGCCGCCGGTGGGTATCCACGGACACTTTGGATACAGCCTGCGAGGCGACGGTGCAAAGTGCCAACTTCCCCCCACTTCGAGCGATACACGGGGAATCCGCTGGTGTGGCCGAATGAAGGTGAGAGGATTTCAGTACGAACTTTTTGGCCTGAACCATACATGTGACATGTTGCACATGCCATGTTCAACTGACCTTTACGTGTATAGTAAAGCGCTTGACCCGCATTGAAGGCAGCTTCTGCATCCGCGTTTGGAATTTCAACGTTGATGGGCTTGCCGCGACCTTCATATGCAAGGTATGACGACAGCTCAGCGATCGGGCCTTTTTTCCACTTCAGTGGTTTTTCGCCGTTGGCTTCGCGACATTCGTTGATGGCAAGCTCAAGGGTGACAACTTCCTTGCGTTCAGTGTCAAACATTGGGTATTTGCCACGAACTTCGGTGACATCATCGCCGAAGCAGTCTGTATAAGACTTGCCGTTGGCAAATGGTGTTTCCCATAGTGCTTGGCCTGCTTCTACTGCAAGCTCATACGGCGGGAATTCTTCAATTTGCTCCCACTGCTCACGTGATGTCGCATCAATGGAGTAAACGCCATTAATGAAGTCATCAGCTGGTGTGCTTGGGAAACGCTTTTGGAAGAAGTTCGCAAACGCTTCGCGATCTGCTTCTGGGCTTGCCTGAACAGCGCCGCCCGCGAGTAGGGCGGCACTGACAAGTGTAATGCCAAATAGTTTTTTCATGGGGTGCTCCTCCTATTTGTACCGCTTATTTGACTTTGGCTGAACCTTCGTCAGATTCGCCTTTGTTATCAACCCACTTGATAACGATTTCGTCGCCTTTTTTGACGGCACTGGTTTTGAAGTTGATGTAGGGGTCTTTAGAGACTGCAGAACCCATCAACATATTGAAAACCACTTTGTCGCCAACTTGGCCAGTCACTTCAGTGATGTAGTGGCCGTCTTTGCCGTCTTGGCCAACGGCCATGTCGTGCTTAAGTAGTGCTTTGATTTCGGTGACGCCACCGGCTTCTTTAGCACGGATTCGAACTGTATTCGCCATTAGTGATTCTCCTAATTAACCGCCGCAGCCGCCGATGGTGACTTTGACTTCTTTTTGGGTGCTGTAGAGTTTGCCGCCCGCTTTGACAACGGCAATCAAGTTTGAGGTGCTGCGCATTTTGATGCGAGTGGTCACGTCGGCTGACATGCCTTCTGACATGTTGAACTGCGCGGCCAATGGGCTTGGGTTTTTCTCTACGTACAGCGAGATGCTCTCGACGTCCGCCATGTCGGTCGCGACAGACACTTGGACAACAGCGCCATTCTCGGCGATGTCTGGTGCGCTGAGCTGGATTGCATCTGAGGCTTCAGCGTCTGCACCGCCCAGTAGTTCTGTCATAGCTGAGTTGAGATCTGTGGCCTTGAATGCCTTCTCGTTCCATGCAGCCATTGCACGAAGGGGTTGGAGTAACAATGCGCCAGCGCTGACAGCGATGGTGCGCATTAGGAAACTTCTACGGTTTAACATTTCTGTTGATCTCCTACAGCGAGTAAATGTATTGGACAACTTTGTCCAGTTCGTCTTCAGTCAGGATTCCATGCTTACCAAACGGAGGCATGGAGGTACGAGGGTTGCGAACTGTTGGATCTGCGATCTGTGCGCGCAAGTCCTCAATGTTGGGGAAGCGTTGCTTCATCATCATCAAAGGTGGGCCTTGATTGCCTGCCATTTGACCGTCATCGATCATGTGACATGCTAAGCAGTTACCTTTGCCGCGATCAAATGCGAGTTTTTTACCTTCAGCAATTGCATCACCATGACCATCGGCCATTGCAACGCCAGACATCAGGCTCAAAGCCAAAATTGAAGCGCTTAGTTTCATTAAAGATCCTCCAGACTTGCACTCGATAGGTGCGTGTTTAAATTTTTGCAAGGATTGGGGCGACCGATTGGCAGGCCCCAATGAATGCTTATTGCGAAGATTCAACCATGTAGTCAACAATGGCCTGCACTTCTTCATCGCTCAAGTCGGCGCGGCCGCCTTTGGGTGGCATATAGCCGGCGCTACCTTGATAGCCGTTGATTGCATGATCATACAAAACTTCGCTGCCCTGCGCGATACGATCGGCCCATTGAGCCGCATCTCCATTCGCAGGTGCACCGGCAACGCCCATATCGTGACACGCTGCACAAGCTTGCTTATACAGTGCCGCACCATCGATGCTGGGTTCCGCAGCCGCCTCGGTTGGGGCTTCGTCAGCGTCATCCGTTAAGTGATCGATCGGGGTTACCCCGAGTTCGGTTGAATCCCAAGTGATCTCGATTGACTCAGGGTCACGACAGTTTTCCATGCAGCGTGTATTTGGGCTGTCTGGACGGTCGTCCATAAAAAAGCCATCTTCATTCGGCATTTTAAACCCAGTAAGGGTCTCTTTACTGGCCACAAAATCTTCATCCACCAAATCATTTAGGTAAAGCAGATATGCTGTGATGGCGTAGGTTTCGTCATCCGACAATGATTGTGGCGCTGGAAATGGCATCGCACGATGCACGTAGTCGAAAATCGTCGAGGCATACGGCCAGTAGCTACCAATGGTTTTTTCGGGACGCTCGTCGGCTAGTGTGCCTTCGCCACCGGCCAGAACTGGCCAGCGGCCTGCAGATTCACCGAACTCGCCATGGCAGTAGGCGCATTGCTGGATATAGAGTGGCTCGCCTTCGAGTACGCTACCTGAGCCCTCAGGATAGCCTTCGCCGTCAGGACGTACATCGATGTCCATCATGTCGATTTCATCTTGGGTCGGCGCACGGCCATAGCCATATTTGGCGGCCATTGCTGTGCCCATGGTCGTTGCGGCAACCAGTGCAATGGCGATCGAAGTTTTAGTCAATTTGAACATTCTTAACGCCTCCGTTTTCGGCAACCGCCCAAGTGTGAATTGAGTTTTTGTGGTAAATCGAGTTTACGCCACGAGCGTCGCGCAATTGGCCAAGCGTCGGTTGGACATAGCCGGTGTTGTCATGTGAACGGCTTTGTAGCAGCAGGGGCGAACCGTCCCATTCAAACTCTAACGAGAAGCGGGTCAGCGCTTTGTCCAATACCAAACCCTTGAGCTTGGCTTCGCGCCAGGTCACACCGCCGTCAATAGACACATCGACGCCTTTGATGGTGCCGTTGCCGGACCAGGCTAGACCTTCGATTTCATATTTGCCTGGGCCAAATTTCCATGGTTTCTCGGGGCAGGGGCTTGTGATAACCGAGTTTGATTCCATGACCCAGGTAAAGCGGCGGGCGGTGCCGTCGGCCAACAGGTCGGTGTACTTTGAGGTCTCTTCACGGTGATGCCAAGGTTGGTCGCCGATTTTCAAGCGGCGTAGCCACTTAACCGACGTGTTGCCTTCCCAGCCTGGGCACAAGAGGCGCACAGGGAAGCCTTGCTCTGGGCGGAGGAGTTCGCCGTTTTGAGCGTACACAATAAGCGCATCGTCCATCGCTTTTTCAAGCGGAATCGAGCGTGTCATGCCAGCGGCATCAGCACCTTCGGCCAAAATCCACTTACCTTCAGGGCGTATACCCGCTTCTTCCAGAAGCACTTTGAGTGGAACACCGGTCCACTCACAGCAACTGATCATGCCATGGGTAAACTGAAGGGCTTCCATTTGTGCGCCGCGCCACTCCATGCCGCCGTTCGCAGGGCATTCGAGGAATTTGATGTGCGATTCGCTTGGGTAGCGCATCAAGTCGTCCATAGACAACATGAGCGGGTTGTCAACCAATCCGTGAATCATTAGGTGATGTTGCGCAGGGTCAACTTCTGGAATACCGCCATGGTAGCGTTCGAACACTAGACCATTCGGCGTGATGATTCCCTTTAGGTCTTGCAGAGGGGTGAAGCTGATCGATGCAATGTGGTCAGCTGTCAACCAGTCAACCGTGCGGCGGATGGTGTGCTTAGCATGTGGCGAAGGCAGGCCGTAAGGCACCTCGACGACACCGCGACCAAGTCTCTTAGTCCACGGTGGTAACATGTCTTCGTTTTTCGCATGTGCCGCGCCCGTGGCGCCGGCCAGAGCCGCGGCACTGTAAGTGATGCCTTTGCGAAGAAATTCACGACGATTTTGCGCAGGCACTGCCATGGCTTGCCGACGCACCTCCTCCATTGCGGAGATTTGTTCTTGCTTGTAGTCCTTGCTCATTAAGACCCTATCAGCTGGTTATGACGATAAAGCATAAGGATATTCGATTTTGTTGCAATCAAAAGTGATCTTGTCGTCTTTAAACTAGAGCTTGAGTAATTAGGCAGTTGCACACCTGCCATTTGTGTCACGTACGATCCAATCTTAGGGGTGTTTAAAGATGATAAATCGATTAATTATTGGGTTGCTTTTTGTTGGTAGTTATTGTTTTTTTGCTGTGAATACAATGGGTTGGGGTGTTGCGCTCAGTTCTTTGCTAATCGGTGGCTTTCTCGGCACGGGACGATTGGGGTTTGCACGTGGCTTTTCTGCGTTACTCACTCACAAACAAGGTGAACAAGCAATCAATTCTTTGGTTTTGGCGGTGGCTATCACTTTGGTGATATTGCCTTTGAGCTATGGTATCTCCGGCTTGCCAGACATAGGCCAATTCCATCGCCCGCTCAGCGTTTCTCTCGGGGTTGGGGCCTTTATGTTCGGCATTGGCATGGCAATGGCGCAAACCTGTACATCCGGTGCAATCCGAAGACTCGGCAATTTAGAGAGTAGTGCGATTGTCGTTCTGGTGGGTCTGGTGATTGGCGCCACAGTGGCGACTTTTCATTTTGATTTTTGGACAATGCAGCCGGCGCTCGGCCCAGTGCGTTTAACGGATATGGGTTTGCTTCCAGCTTTGGGCCTCACGTTGTTGATCGCAACGTTGTTTTTTTGGGCCATTGTGCGCTGGACTCAAACGCCAGTTGGCGAATTGCTGCCCTCGAAAGCACAAATTGGACTGATTGCGCTATTTACGTTGGCGGTGGCGTGGTTTGCGATTAGCGTTAATCGCCCTTGGGGGCTGTCGACGGTTTTTCCCTTGGGGTCGGTCGAGATTTTACAGCGGTATTTTCCAGCGCTGGATCTGGATTTCATGGGGTATTGGTTGCAGCCCGATCGCGAGTCGGTGCTAATCAATGGGCTGATGTCGGACGTCGTGGTGTGGCATGTCATCGGTTTGATGTGCGGCGCCTTGGCATACACGCTGATGAGCAGAGCTTCGATCGTCAGCACATTTAAGATCCAACGCTTAATACCCAGTTTTCTCGGCGGGCTACTGATGGGCTATGGGTCACTACTGGCATATGGATGCAACGTCGGCGGATTTTTGGGGGGCGTGGCTTCCGGGTCTTTGCATGGTTGGATTTGGCTGGTGTTTGCGCTGTTTGGTGTCGGCGTGTATCACCGCGTGCAGTCTTCGCTGTCTCAGTATTGGGATTTGTTTTGGCGTCGGGTTGGCCTGGCGGCAACCATCAATCGAACGATTTAGAGGCTCCCTTCAGGGTGTCGCTTGCACTTTGCTGAGACTGGCTTGAAAATTGATTTCAGCTTTGCACAGCATTTGACCTGAGTGTCTTGGTTCTATTTAGATCGGCCAGTGAATGATGAATTATTTTTGTGAATCTCCTCACGTTTTTTGGTGTTCGGCCGCTTAAGCATGATGTGCTGCCGCCGATGAAGTCATCGTGGACGACACAAATAATGACTTAGGAGATTTCACATGAAGTTAGTTCAGAAAGGTTTTACATTAATCGAATTGATGGTGGTTATCGCTATCATCGGCGTTTTGGCATCAGTTGCGATTCCAGCTTATCAAGACTACACCGGTAAAGCGCAGTTCACCGAAGGCGTGACCCAAGCCGCGTCTTTGAAGCAAGCAGTTGTGCTTCACTACGGTACTCAGGGCGTCTGTCCAAACAACGGTGGTGGCACTGTTGGCGACATTTCAAAATCTGATCAGTACCAAGGCGCATATGTTGCATCGGTTTTGACCGGTGGCGCAAACGGCACTTGTACGATCCGCTCAACGTTTAAAAACGCAGGCGTTAACCCACTGTTGACCAACGAGACTGTCACGCTGTCTGCAAACATGAACACAACTGGTTCAGTGAACTGGGATTGCACCTCGTCAATCACGGGTGAAGAAGCGCGTCGCGTGGTCTCTGGCGAGTGTCGCTAATCACGTAACGAATACCTTCGTTATCCCAAAGCCCGTCGGCTCTGCCGACGGGCTTTTTTGTGTTTTTGTTACCTAACTTTTTTTAAAGCCATCCCCCTTTTGCGCCGATTCTCTATTGGAGGCGTCCCTAGACCAACACGAACTCAGCTGAAAATGTCGATTACCCCGCATTTTTTGCGCAGCGAAGTCTGTTGGATCACCCGTTTGCACGAAATGTGCTTGTTAGCCTCTTTAAGGCACCAAGAGCCTTTGTGACAAATAAACAGGATAAGCTTTGAAATGGAAATGCCAGTTTCTAAACAAATTCTTTACTTCGGCTCGCGACTAAAGTGCGGACTGATTGGGAAGTTGAATCGAGTATCATCCAAGCGATTACGGCAACGATTTGCCGTTACTCTGGCAAGTGGCGCAGCACTGGCACTGTCACTAGGTATGCCAGCTATTGCGGCTGATCCAGTTACGTTAGGTAGTCTGAGTGATCAATCGGTTCGCATGGGCCAAGAGCTCTTCACGCCTGTTGATGTTACACAATTATTCTCGGATGCAGATGCCAATGATGTTCTGACATATACCGTCGAGGGCCCCGCCACTTGGCTAAGTTATAACAATGCGACTGGCGCCATTGAAGGGGTGCCGCGTCGTACCTCTGACACTGGCAGCTATCAATTGGTGGCGACCGACCAAGCCGGTGGCCGCGCTGAAATCGGGTTTAATGTCACCATTAACGCTGGACGCATTCCATTTGGGCTTAATCCAGTTGCTTATTGGAGCTTTGACGATGACACCTACTTGGCCGACGAAGGGCTGGTGTTGGATGTTACCGGTAATGGCAATAACGGAACTTATGACGGCAGTTTGAGCATTCAACAATCTACACCTGCAGGCCCCGACGAGGGCAGCTATTTAGATTTGCTTGGTGTCAATAAATCTGTCGTTGTGCCTTACAACGCTGCGATGTATGGCGACAACTTTACGGTTTCGGTCAAGGTATTTCAAAACAACGCAGTCACTGATTGGGAATCGCCGGTTACGGCGCGCCAAGATACCAGTCGTAGTGGATTGATGCTGTATCACAACAAAGATGGTTCGGCGTGGTCTGGCTGGGGCGGAACAGGCAATAATTCTACGAATTGGACAGAGGTTGAAGGCGCGTCGACGCCTAAGTTTCAAGCCTGGCAAACGCTGACACTGACATTTAGTTCAGAGTCCAAGACAAACGATATCAACACAGGTACCTACCGTTTCTACGTAGACGGTACCCTCGAACAAACAGTGGTTGGCCCTTTCAGATCACTCTATGCACCGGCAAACATGTATATCGGGGCTGCCGATGGCGGGACATGGGGGTTCTTCGATGGCTACATTGATGAGCTGATGGTCTTTGACCGAGCTTTGAATCAAACCGAAGTCAGTGCACTAAACGGTGACTATGATTCGTACAAAGCGACGACGCAGTCGGAGCATTCCCAAATCGGCACTTGGTTGCAAGGCTCCGACTTTGGGCTGTCGGATGATGTCAATGTTTCAGTCTCTGACTTGCCTAGCTGGGCCAGTGCGCACAAGGTGATTCGTCTTCAGAATCGTTGGAAACCAAGCGAATATATTGTAGCTAGTGACAGCAGCACAGATGTTGCATACGCAACCAGCCCGACAAATAGTGGCCTATTTGATTGGGCGGTCGTTCCAAGTGAAGTTGAGGGCGAAGTTTATTTGGTCAATGTGCTGAGCGGGCAGTTGCTGGCCGCAGACGGTGCGGTGGCGAAGATGGTTGATTGGTCTGAGCGCTATAACCATTCGGTTAGCTGGGTCAAATCAATCAACAGTGAAGGATATAGTCACTTCGAGCTCTCCGGCACTGGCTTGTATCTCAATGTGGAAAATCAAACCGGTCAGATTCAATTAAGTGATTGGCCAACCACTTATTTTTCATTGCAATGGGCTGAAGTGGAGCAGGCCTCGGTGTATGTGTTTGGCAGTCCGGATGAAGATGACAACGGTGCCCTTGCTACTGTCACTCTCGACGATGGCACAAACACGCTGACCTCTGATTGGAATATCACCGTCAATGAAGGCAACGCTGCAGCGCGATTGACCATTGTTGGCAGTGCAATCGAGGATGAACTGCTGACCGCGTCGGTGGTTGATTTAGATGGCTTTGATACCAATGCCGTGAGCTACCAGTGGTCGCGTGATGGCGTGGCCATCGCAGGCGCAACCGCTAGCACTTATTCGTTAGGCGACGATGATGTCAATGCGGTGATCAGTGTTTTGGCCACTCTTGTGGACGACGATGGTGTCTCTGAGCAGGTGAGTGCGACCACCAGTGCGGTGGCTAATATCAACGATTTACCAGTGTTATCTGGAACGCCAGAGGCGCTGGCAATGGTTGATCAGCCTTACAGCTACACATGGACTGCAACTGACGTTGACAATACCGCAGCAGAGCTCAGTTTTGCGATGAGCCCAGTGCCAAGTTGGGGGAGTTTTGATACCGCGACGGGCATTTTTAGCGGCACTCCAACCGTGGCAGATATCGGCCGCACCAACAATATTGTGATCTCGGTGAGCGACGGCATCGACAACGTCGAGCTTGCGCCGTTTTCGCTGACCGTGCAAACCATCGCCAGTCCAGAATCATCGACTCCGTTGCCGGAGGCCACATTATGGCTACGCGCGGATGCTGGCGTGACGGCGACCGGCACAGATGTCTCGTCATGGGAGGATCTAACGCACAGTGGTATTCGTTTTAACGATGCTGGCGCGTCTGCACTGCAACTGACAGAGAACTTCATCAATTTCAATCCAGCCTTGGATAACCCAGATGGCAGCAATCGTCGTTTGACGAACCTGACAACGGCATTTGACGCGCAAACCTTTGTGATTGTGGCGATTCCGAGTGGCACCCAAGTCAATTGTGCGGGCATCGTGGGCAATGTCGACATCAATGATGCGGACAATATTCGGTTGTGTCAGGACCCCGCCGATAATTACACGGTCAAGTGGAATGCGCCAGGCGTTAACTATGCTGACTTTGGCTATGGCGGCAGTGCCTGGCAAGATGGGGTATCAGGATCACGATGGGTTGTAGAAGATCGGCCCACACTGATGACGATCCAAGCGGCAACAAAACA
This sequence comes from Gammaproteobacteria bacterium, assembly GCA_013373515.1. Taxonomy (GTDB): domain Bacteria; phylum Pseudomonadota; class Gammaproteobacteria; order JABXHR01; family JABXHR01; genus JABXHR01. The sequence continues at coordinate 14,251 of JABXHR010000033.1, forward strand.
AACTTACAACCGCAGTGAGATCGCGCAAGACAATTTGAGTCGCTACTTTAATGGCGCACTGGCCGAAATCATTGCCTTTGACCGTGTGCTAAGTGACGAAGAACGCAACCGTGTTGAATCGTATTTAGCGGCCAAATATGGTGTTTCACTCGACCAAACCACGGCAAAAAACTACACCGACTCGCGTGGCAATGTCATTTTTGATGCCACTGCCGCTGGCGACTACAACCAAAGCATGGTGTTTTTGGGTCGTGATGATGATCACTACCTCGATCAAAAAGTTGCGAGTTCTAGTGCTGCAGATGCCATCGTCACGCTCGCTCTGCAAAATGATTTTACGAGCGCCAATGCCGACAGTGCCCGCACCACAGAGCACGCCAATAACCTGCAATTTTTCGCCCTGTCGCACAATGGCGGTAGTACATCATTTGGCACTGATGAAATTGATGGCTTGGCAATTGCCGAAAAAACTGGGCGCGAGTGGCGAGTCTCGAAAACCGATAACTTCACACAAAGTGTATCGCTGAAATTTGCGGGATTTGATGAGTTTGCCTATCTGGTCAAAGCGCCCAATGGCGACTTTACACAAAATGTCTCTTACCTTGGTGTGTTGGACAGCAATGGTGAGATCGATGGCCTGATGCTCGATGATGGCGATGTCATCGCGCTGGCCAAATCGGATTTGTTGCTATGGTACCGTGCCGATCAGGGTGTTTTGTCGGGCGGTGTTGCCGCGCAGAACGATGATTCAATTAATCTCTGGCAAAGCAAGTTTGGTGGCTTCGACTTGGGCGTGCCGTTTGGCGAGCCCAAATATCGTGCTGGAAATAGCACAGTTGCACTGAACTTTTCGCCGGTGGTCGATATGCCCTTAGATGCTGGTGAAATGATCAAATCTGAACAGTTGTTTACAAGCTACAGCAGCTTGACGATCGTGGTGGTTGCGGCAGTAGAAGAGGCCAACGGTGAGCTCATCTACAGTTTGCAAGGCGCGCCAAATTTGGTCGTTGAAACCATATTGCCAGATCAACTGCGAGTGCGTTCATTTTCCGGTGGAAATGTAGCAAGTAGCACCGTCGGTCTACCGGTTCAGCGGGCAGCGATTTTTACATCTCGATATATCGAAAGTGGCAGCACAGACTCGATGCGCATTCGCGTTGACGGAGGAAATGAAGTTAATCGATCAGTGAGCCGTGCAATGGCCGCCGGGAATCGAAGTCTCGATTTGGCCGCACACTTCGGAACCCAGCTAGGCACCAAATCGCGTTTTGCCGAGGTGATGTTCTTTAACCGAGCGCTGAGCGATGCTGAACTACAAAAACTAGAGTCTGCCTTGGCGGTGAAATATGGTATTGCGCTTGATCAAACCGCGGCCCAAAACTATCTAGATAGTACCGAAAATGTGGTTTGGGACGCCACTGCTGCAGGGGACTACACGCACGGAATTACCATTCTCGGGCGCGATGATGATGCAGAGGTCGATCAGCGCATCTCGAGAAACTCGGGATTGGATTCAATCTTGACGATGGCATTGGACAGCAATTTTGAGTTGGCGAACAGCGATCCAGCACGCAGCACCTCGCACCAAAATAATCTGCAATTTGCCGCCATGGCGCACAACGGTGGTTCGGTCGATGTCGTCACTGGGGAAAGCGTGCACTTCGATGCGCGTGTCGGTCGAATTTGGCAGGCGCAGTTGGCGGGTGGTTTTGCGCAAGCGGTCAACTTGAAATTCGCAGGCTACAACGACGGTAGCTGGGCGCTGGCCAAAAGCGCGGACGCTGATTTTACTGCTGATTTTTCGCTAGTCGCGGCGCTAGATTCTGACGGCGTGGCAACCGATGTGACCTTGGAGGCAGGTGTTCACTATGCGCTACTGCAAAACTATGCGCGCAATGGTGTGCTGAGTGTCAGCGGCGAATTGACGCAGGGAGCTGTTTTAAGTGCTTCGGTTAGCGATCAAAACGGTTTGTCTGGCGCGATTGCCTATCAGTGGCAGCTCAACGGGGTAGATTTGCTTGGCGAGACGGGCGCGACGATTAATCTCTCGCAACAGCATGTCGGTGGCATGCTGAGCTTAGTGGCCACTTATACTGATGCCTTGGGCCATGCGGAGGAGGTGCAGTGGGATGCGACGGCGGTAGTGGCAAACATTAACGACGCGCCACGTGTCGTATTTAAAGCCCTCAACAATGCCAGCGTGAATCTTGATGGTCTGGGCACTGCCGACAACCCTATTACCGATGTCGAACACGCCTTTTTGCTCGAAACGGGTCGATATGTATTTGACTTTGGCAATGGGCCATTTGAAGCCAGCGTCAACGCCGACGAGGGCGGTGGCTGGGTTTTAGCCGTTCAATATCACCACAACGGCAGAAATAACCCCGCAATCAATGTACTCGGCGTCGGCCAAAACTGGCCGATCGAAATGAATAGCCCGCTTGGTACGGATTTTTCTGGCGACATTACGAAATTTGCCAATGCCGGTGTAGACGCGATGGCGCAAATGCAGGGCCCCGTGGAATTGCGGTTCTACGGCCGAGCTGATCGCTCCGATAATCGTGTGGTTCATTTCCGAGTGCGAGATTTACAGGACTACGCCCGGACGGGCCTTGGTAGCTTGTTAGCCTCGCGCGCCACGGCGGTCAAACTGACGGGCTCCACCTATGAGGATACCGCCATCCGTGCAGCGATTACGGGGTGGACTGATCAGGGCGATGGTGCACTGATTTATTACCCGTTCTACGACGATGACCCTTCAAGCTACAGCATCTACTGGGGCGTCCGCGGCAATGGCTATCGCTGGGAGGCCGGCAGTCGTGGTGATACATCTAGACAGCACACGATTCACAAGGTGTGGCTCCGGGCAGACCAAACAGACAGCGCGTCGCTGGAGATATTGCAGAATGAAGCATTAGATATCGGGCCGACCGTTTACGATCCAGATGGAGACGCGATTACCTTCCGTATCGAAGGCAAACCCAGCTGGGCAACATTTGATACGACAACGGGTCGATTGACAGGCACGCCGGGTCAAAATGATGTGGGCGTCCACAGTGGAATTCGCATCATTGCGCAAGATCCGACTGGCGAAGAAGTGGGAACGCGCACATTCTCAATCACTGTTGTGGATGTAAATGATGCGCCGACATTGTCAGGTACACCTGCGACTACGGCCGATGAAGACGCTGCCTATCGCTTTGCGCCAACGGCTAATGATGCCGACAACGATACCTTGCAATTCAGTATTGTTAATGCGCCAAGCTGGGCAGTATTTGATAGCACAACTGGTGAGCTCAGCGGTACACCGAGCAATTCGGATGTCGGCAATTATACCGGTATCGAGATTAGCGTTACGGATGGTACCGAGACGACCACTTTGGCCAGTTTTGATATTGCGGTGCAAAACACCAACGACGCGCCGACCCTCAACGGCACGCCGTTGACTTCGATCAATGAAGATCAAGAATACAGCTTTACGGTCACCGGTTCGGATATCGACGTCGGTGACACGCTAAGTTATAGCCTTGGCAATGCGCCAAGCTGGATGAGTATCGACGCCAATGGCATTGTGTCTGGTACGCCGAGCAATTCAGATGTTGGCACAAGCACGGCTGTTGTGGTCACGGTGACGGATGCGGCAAACGTCACAGCCAGCATAAGTTTTGATGTTGAGGTGATCAATACACAGGATGCGCCGACCATCACGGGTACACCGGCGGAGTCTATCGAGCAGGGCAGTGAATATCGCTTCACACCCACGGCGGCGGACATTGACGGAGATGCGTTGACCTTCAGCATCACCAATCCACCAGCTTGGGCAAGTTTCGATACCACAACGGGAGCCTTATCAGGTACCCCAACCAATGCTGATGTTGGCACGGTTAGCGATATCGTGATTTCAGTCTCTGATGCGATTGACACTGTGTCTTTGCCTGCATTTGATCTTGAAGTCGTCAATGTTAACGATGCGCCGACCATCGCAGGCGCGCCTGCCACCGCAATCGCTCAAGACATTGCCTATCGCTTTACGCCTGACGCGACCGATATTGATGTCGGCGATACCTTGGTTTATAGCATTGCCAACAAACCGTCTTGGGCGAGCTTTGATCCTGCAACGGGCGCACTTACCGGTACGCCGACTGCCGGCGATATTGGTCAGTATCAGTCAATTACCATGTCGGTGACCGATGGTGAGTACACCGCGACGTTGCCAGCGTTTGATATCGAGGTTCTGTTTCATTACACCGCCGACAGTGCATTGGTTGATGCCGGCTTGGGCACTCGAACGCGCTCGACTGGCAATTCAGTCGCGATCGCAAGTCTGAACTACGTCAAGGACAAAGGCACCGTGATTGAGATGAATGTTTACATCAGTTCAAGTTGCGATGCAGATCAATCGTTTGTGAAGTTGGCGGTCGATTGGCGCGACAATTCGGTAACCGTGTTGCAGTACCTGCCATTTGGTTCGACAGAACCTACAGATATGGTGCGCTTGGCGGCCAACAGTGTCCAATCAACCTCAGGTGACCATGCTGTCTACAAGATCACCGCGCAAAATTCACAAGTGCAATTGGCTCAGGTCTCAAGCCCATGTGGTGGCTCAGTCGGTATGGTGGATCCCAGCCGCTTCCGCATTTTTTCTGACTCGCCGGTGATGACCAGTACAGCGGTGACGAGCGCTGAGCAAGATCAAGCGTATCAATACCAGTTGACTGCTACCGATTTTGAGAGCGATACGCTTAGCTTCTCGGTTATAACCAAGCCTGATTGGCTGACATTTGATGGCGCGACAGGCGTGTTGAGTGGCACTCCAAGCAATGCTGATGTCGGTGATCACGAGATTAGCGTGGCGGTAAGTGATGGCTATACCCAGGCAGACCAAGTCTTTACCGTGACCGTTGCCAATGTTAACGATGCGCCCACGCTCAGTGGCACGCCAATTACCTCGATCGATCAAGGTCAGCGCTACAGCTTCGCAGCAGCGGGTGCCGATAGCGATGTCGGTGACAGCCTAAGCTACAGCCTGAGCAATGCGCCGAGCTGGATGAGTGTCGATGCAAACGGCATCGTATCAGGTACGCCAAGCAATGCAGACGTTGGCACTACGACGGATATCGTCTTGACGGTCGCGGATGTGGCTAATGCCACCGCTAGCTTGACCTTCAGTGTAGAGGTGCTCAATGTCAACGATGCGCCCACGATCAGCGGCTCGCCCATCAGTGTGATCGATGAAGATCAAAGCTACCGCTTTACTGTGGTCGGATCGGATATCGACGCTGGCGACACTCTGAGCTACAGCCTCAGCAATGCACCGAGCTGGATGAGCGTCGATGCCAACGGGGTGGTTTCTGGTACGCCCAGCAATGCAGATGTGGGGACGTCTACCGGCGTCGTGGTGAGCGTCTCTGATGCGGCCAATGCCACTGCAAGTCTGACATTTGATGTCGAAGTGCTCAACACCCAAGATGCACCCGTGATTTCAGGCACGCCAGCGACCTCGGTCGATGAAGATTCGACTTTCAGCTTCACGCCGACGGCATTCGATGACGATGGCGATAACTTGGTATTCAGTGTCGTTAATCAACCGAGTTGGACAAGTATTGATCCCAACACGGGTGAGTTGTCAGGCACGCCTGGTAACAGCGATGTCGGCACCACCACCGGTATCGTGATTAGCGTCACTGACGGCACGGATACTGCTGCATTGGCTGCCTTTGATTTGGAAGTGGTCAATGTCAATGACGCACCAACCTTTAGCGGCAGCATCAACGACGTCAGCCTCATTCAAACGCTGTCATTTAGTCGCGTACTGCCAACGACTGGCTTTAGCGATATTGACGGTGACAGCTTAAGTTTCAGTGTCGACGCGTCTAGCTTTGATTGGATGACGGTCAGTGGCACCACGATCAGTGGCACCACACCGACAACGGCGACCAGCGGCAGCATCATTTTGACGGCCACCGATCCAAGTGGCGCCTCTGTCTCTAAAGATATTCCAATCAATGTGATTGAAACGCCGGTCACCCTTAGCATCCCGATGGTAGCAGATGCACCGGTCGGCAAGGTCCTCTTGGAATTGCCAAGCACCGATGACAATGGCGACAGCATTAGCTTTGCGATTAGCTCTGGCAACGACGATGGACAATTTGCATTTAGCAATGGGCAATTGAGTTTGGCCACTAGCTTTGTCTACCCTGAGACGGCCATTCAGTCATGGATGAGTCGTACACTTGCTCTCAATGCCACTTATGCCGATGGCAGTGTGGTGGCTTGGGTTATCAGCCTGCCGATGTATAAAAATGCAGCCCCCGAGATTTTGGTTAATTTTACCAACCTAAATATTGGCGTGGGCGAGCCAATGGCCATCTCATTAAGCCGCGAGCGAGCGCATGTTTCAGCGATTCAGACGAAGGGGAGAATTGGTCCCTCTCAGTGGGTTACCGAATATAGCCTGCAATGGGTAACTTCAAATGGCATGACGGTAGACGGCTTAAATTCTAGTGGCTCAACGCTTTTTACAGCGAACACCGGTGATGATCAGCTAGTTGAAAATACTGTCGATATGAGCACGCTAGCTACCCCATTTGGTTTGCGAATTAAGCCAGAAACCTATTCGGGTTGGCCATCAATGCGAAGTGCCATTAGGTTGACCGATCGAGAGGCAGTTTATAATCCAACCTATATTCATCGCGGATTTAGTAGCCAATATCATCCGGATCGTTATTTGAGTGAACTAGGGTTTACTGGAATAACAGCTGATAATTCAGGCAGTTGGAGCCCTAGTGCTGATAATAAAGCGGTCCCCCCATTTTGGACTGAGTACCGCTTACCTCAGGGCATGTTCTTTGATGCAGACAGCACAGAGTTAACCGTCTCAGTGAGCGGCTTGCCAGCCGGCTTAAGCTACGACGATGCCACGCAGGCCATTGTGGGCGAAGCCACCGCGGCAGGAACCTCCACGGTGACCGTGAGCGTTGAAGACGAGTCGGGAAATACCGCCTCAAAATCATTTACAATCGTGGTTGAACAACGCAGTGCGCTCAACCTTGCCGCCTCAGCTTTGGCTACGCAAAGCGATACCGCTTATGGTGCCGATGCGAGCCGCGCGATTGATGGCAACACCAGCAGCGATCCACTCTTGTACAGCACCACCTTTGCCCCAGCACAGGCGGGCGGTGCATGGTGGCAAGCCGATTTGGGCGAGCTAATTTATGTGGATGGTATCGAGTTAACCGCGGCGGCGGGCGATGCTGCACGCGCTAACACTTTGGTAGCTTATTTGGCAGACTTTGATATGTCTGCGACTGATCGCGCCACACTGGATGCCAATGCTGCAGTGACCAAGCTCAACATTGATGCATCAGCGGGCACTGCAACGGCAAGTGCAGGTGTTGTGGCGCGCTATGTGAAAGTGGTGCAGGGCAATGCCAGCGAGCCATTGGCGCTTGCCGAAGTTCGCATTTTGAACCAGAGCGTTGCAGAGGGCACCGCCGCGTCTGCCATTACCGTCAATGAAGACGAGATTGCCTCGTACACCGTCGCGGCAGATTTATTTGTCGATAGCGAATCCTTGACTTACACCGCCAGCAACCTTGGGGCGTGGGTATTCTTTGATGGCACCGATACCTTGACGGCGAGACCAGTCGAAGGTCAAGTGGGCGAGCAATTGGTCACGCTTACCGCCACCGATAGCGCTGGTCAAACGTCATCAATGCAAGTCAGCTTTACCGCAGTTGCTGTCAATGATGCCCCTAGAATCAAAACTCAATTGAGTGACGTTATCGTCGATGAAGACTCGCCATACAGTCAGGTATTGTCCATTGCTGATTTGTTCCGTGACGTCGACGGCGACGCGCTGACGCTCAGTGTTGACACCAAGCCGAGTTGGCTGAATTTCGAGGCGACTAGCGCAACCTTGTCAGGCACGCCGAGCAATGCCGATGTGGGTACGCATACCGTGACTTTGTCGGCAACCGACAGCGCGTTGTCGGTCTCGCAGAGCTATAGCCTAGAGGTTTTGAATACGCAGGATGCGCCGGCCATCTCTGGCACACCTGCAACGTCAGTCGATGAAGATTCTGCCTACAGCTTCACACCAACGGCATCAGATGACGATGGCGATGCATTGACCTTTAGCATCACTAACAAACCCAGTTGGGCTAGCTTCAATACCATGACAGGTGCGCTCACTGGCATGCCAGTCAATGCCGATGTAGGCAATACCACGGGCATCGTAATCAGCGTGAGCGATGGCGCCGATACGGTCGATTTGGCCGCATTTGATCTTCAAGTGGTCAACACTCAGGATGTGCCGGTGATCTCCGGTACCCCTGCGACGTCGGTCAATGAAGATGCTGCCTATCGTTTCGTGCCAACGGCGTCTGATGATGACGCGGGCACAACCTTGACCTTCAGCATTGCCAACAAACCTAGCTGGGCGAGCTTCGATACCAGCACGGGTGAACTCACGGGCACGCCGGTGAATGCGGATGTAGGGTCGACCACGGGCATTGTCATCAGCGTCAGCGATGGTACCGATACGGTTGCTTTACCCGCCTTCGATCTTGAAGTGGTCAATACTCAGGATACGCCGGTGATAAGCGGCACTCCTGCAACCTCGGTGAATGAAGACTCGGCTTATCGCTTTACGCCGACAGCGTCTGATGATGATGGCGATACTTTGACATTTAGCATTGTGAACCAACCTAGCTGGGCAAACTTTGATACCAGCACCGGTGCGCTGAGCGGTACGCCAGACAATGCTGATGTAGGTAACACAACAGGGATTGTGATTAGCGTAAGCGATGGAACCGATACGGTCGATTTAGCCGCATTTGATCTTCAAGTAGTCAACACCCAAGATGCGCCAGTCATCGAGGGTACACCTGCAAACTCAGTGGATGAAGATTCTGCCTACAGCTTTACGCCGACTGCCTCAGATGACGACGGCGATGCGCTGACGTTTAGCATCACCAATAAACCCAACTGGGCGGTGTTTGATGACGCCACTGGTGCCCTCACAGGCACGCCAGCGAATGCCGATGTGGGTATCACCACGGGTATTGTCATTAGCGTGAATGATGGGACAGATACAGTTGCCTTAGCAGCCTTCGATCTTGAAGTGGTCAACACCCAGGATGTGCCAGTCATCACGGGCACACCTGCAAACTCAGTGGATGAAGATTCTGCGTACAGCTTTACGCCGACGGCATCGGATGATGATGGCGATAACTTGGCATTCAGCATTGTGAACAAACCAAGCTGGGCGGTTTTCAGTCCTTCCAGCGGAGCGTTAAGCGGTATTCCGACCAATGCCGATGTTGGCACCACTGCCGGCATTGTGATCAGCGTCAGCGATGGTACCGATACGGTTGCCTTAGCCGCCTTCGATCTTGAAGTGGTGAACACTCAAGACTCGCCAGTGATCAGCGGCACACCGGCCACGTCAGTGGATGAAGATTCCGCGTATAGCTTTACGCCAACAGCGTCAGATGATGATGGCGACACGCTCACCTTCAGCATCGCCAATAAACCAACTTGGGCGAACTTTGATAGCAGCACCGGCACACTCAGTGGCACACCGGTAGATGC
>JABXHR010000111.1 GCA_013373515.1 Gammaproteobacteria bacterium
CAGCGAAAGTTGAGCGTCTTGAATACGATCCAAACCGTTCTGCAAACATTGCATTGCTATGCTATGTGGACGGTGAGCGACGTTACATTCTTGCGCCAAATGGCTTGAAAGCAGGAGATCAAGTTGAGTCAGGTCGCACAGCGCCGATTCGTGTTGGTAACTGCTTGCCACTGACCAATATTCCTGTGGGTAGCACTGTTCACAACGTTGAACTTCGTCCCGGTAAGGGCGGTCAAATCGCTCGTTCGGCGGGCGCTTTGGTTCAAGTTGTTGCTAAAGAAGGTGCTTATGTAACGCTGCGTTTGCGCTCTGGTGAGATGCGTCGTGTCCACGCTGATTGTCGCGCGACAATGGGCGAAGTTGGCAACGGAGAGCATTCACTTCGCAAACTTGGTAAAGCAGGTGCTAAGCGCTGGTTGGGTATTCGCCCAACTGTTCGAGGCGTCGTAATGAACCCGGTAGATCACCCACACGGTGGTGGTGAAGGCCGTACCTCTGGTGGTCGTCATCCTGTGTCGCCATGGGGTACACCGACGAAGGGTTACAAAACGCGCAGCAACAAACGTACGAACAAGATGATTGTTCGCCGTCGTAACAAGAAGTAAGGCGAGGGTTAAACAGTGCCACGTTCACTAAAAAAAGGTCCATTCGTCGACCACCACCTTATGAAAAAAGTGGTCGAAGCGAACGAAACCAACAGCCGTAAGCCGATTAAAACTTGGTCGCGGCGTTCAATGATCCTTCCAGAAATGGTCGGATTGACGTTCGCAGTGCACAACGGTAAGCAACACTTACCAGTGCTTGTAAATGAAAACATGGTTGGTCACAAGCTCGGTGAGTTCGCGTTAACGCGTACTTATAAAGGGCATGTTGCTGACAAGAAATCACGATAGGAGCGAGAAGTGAGTACGAAAGCAACTTTGCGTTTTGCACGCATTTCTCCACAGAAGATCCGTTTGGTTGCGGATCAAGTTCGTGGTTTGCCTGTAGAAGACGCACTCAACATTCTGAAGTTCTCGAACAAGAAGGGTGGGGATTTATTGTGCAAGCTTCTCGAGTCAGCCATGGCTAACGCTGAGAATAACAACGGTGCAGATGTTGATGAGCTCTATGTCTCTGAAGTCTATGCAGACGCCGGTCCGGTGCTCAAGCGCATGCGCGCTCGTGCAAAAGGCCGCGGTACTCGTATTTTGAAGCGCACCAGTCACGTAACGATTGCGGTCGCTGAGAAGGAGAGTCGCTAATGGGTCAGAAAGTCCATCCAATTGGTATTCGTTTGGGTATCTCTGCAGATTGGAACGCCACTTGGTACGCCGATGGCAGAAACTACGCAGATTACTTGAACAACGACATCAAGGTTCGCGAAACACTGATGAAGCAGTTGAAAAATGCTTCGGTCAGCCGCGTGCAGATTGAACGTCCAGCGAAAACTGCGATCGTGACAATCCACACAGCGCGTCCCGGTGTAGTGATCGGCAAGAAAGGTGAAGACATCGAGAAGCTCCGCGTCCAGTGCGCGAAGATGATGAATCTGCCTTTGAATGCTGTCAAAGTTAACATCACCGAAGTACGCAAGCCTGAGCTTGATGCACAACTTGTTGCTGAAGGTGTCGCCCAGCAGCTCGAGCGTCGCGTCATGTTCCGTCGTGCTATGAAGCGCGTGCTGACCAACACCATGCGTTTAGGTGGCCAAGGGGTGAAAATCTCTGTATCGGGTCGCTTGAACGGTGCTGAAATTGCTCGCCGTGAGTGGTATCACGATGGTCGTGTCCCACTTCACACGCTGCGTGCGGATATCGACTACGGTACTGCTGAAGCACTGACCACTTACGGCATCATCGGTGTCAAAGTGTGGATCTGTAAAGGCGAGGTATTTGACCTTGAGCAAAAGCGTCGCGGTGATGAGAACGCGAACGCCAAACAAGGTCGTAAAGGGTAAAGATCATGTTACAGCCAAAACGTACAAAATTTAGAAAACAACATAAGGGCCGTAACGACGGCTTAGCCTACACCGGCAACAAGGTGAGCTTTGGTGAGTTCGGTCTGAAATCTACTGACTTTGGTAAAATTACAGCCCGTCAAATTGAGTCAGCACGTCGTGCAATCAACCGTCATGTAAAGCGTGGCGGAAAGCTCTACATTCGTATGTTTCCTGATGTACCGGTGACCAGCAAACCTCTCGAGGTTCGTATGGGCTCTGGTAAGGGTAATGTTGAATACTGGGTGTGCAATGTACAGCCAGGCCGCGTGCTTTATGAAATTGAAGGTGTCAACGAAGAGACTGCACGCGAAGCGTTCCGCTTAGCCGCTGCGAAACTTCCTGTGAAGACTACTTTCGTGACTCGGACGGTAATGTAATGAAAGCTTCAGAAATGAGATCAAAGTCTGTCGACGAGCTCAAGGCTGAGTTGGTAGAGCTGCGCAAGGCGCAGTTCGCTAACCGCGTCTCGGCGGCAATGGGCGAGGCGCCTCGTCCGCATATCATCGGTCAGCTACGCAAAGACGTGGCTCGTATCAAAACTGTACTGCGCGAAATGAGCGCCGGAGATTCGCAATGAGTGAAGTCAAACTAGTTCGCTCTGCGCAAGGTCGCGTCGTCAGTGACAAGATGGATAAGTCTATCGTTGTTCTGGTCGAGCGTTTCGTAAAGCATCCTGTTTACGGAAAGTTTGTGCGTAAGAGCCAAAAAATCCACGCCCACGATGAGGCAAATGAGTGCCGAATTGGCGACACTGTTGAAATTCAAGAGTGCCGCCCAATTTCTCGCACGAAGTCTTGGAAATTGGCGCGCGTCGTTGAACGTGCCCCTGAATAAGCGGAGAGTAAATCATGATCCAAATGCAAACGATTTTGCAATCTGCTGATAACAGTGGAGCAAAGCGCCTAATGTGCATCAAGGTCCTCGGTGGCTCTAAGCGTCGTTACGCAGGTATCGGCGATGTCATCAAGGTCTCGGTTAAAGATGCAATCCCTCGTGGCAAAGTTAAGAAGGGTGATGTGTACAACGCACTGGTCGTACGCACTGCCAAGGGTGTTCGCCGTCCTGATGGTTCTGTCATTCGTTTTGACAAGAATGCGGCGGTCATTCTCAACCAAAAATTGGAGCCAGTTGGTACGCGTATCTTTGGGCCTGTTACCCGTGAATTGCGTGGCGACAAGTTCAATAAGATTGTGTCTTTGGCACCTGAAGTACTTTGAGGTAAGGCATGAACAAGATTGTAAAAGGCGACAAAGTCGTCGTTTTGGTCGGTCGTGACAAAGGTCGTCAAGGTACTGTTGAGGCAGTTCGTAAAGATGGTCGTCTGATCGTTAAAGATATCAACATCGTTAAGAAGCACCAGAAGCCAAACCCAATGCGCGGTGTGGCAGGTGGCATCGTCATGAAAGAAGCGCCGATTCAGGCGAGCAACGTGATGGTTGTCAACCCAGAGACTGGCAAAGGTGAGCGTATTGGTGTTCGTGTAAATGCGGACGGCAAACGCGAGCGCTTCTTCAAGAAAAGCGGTACGGCGGTAGGTAAGTAGTCATGGCTCGTTTACAGACACAATACAAAGAGAGCATTGCCTCTAAACTGAAAGAAGAGCTTGGTCTTGCCAATGTAATGGAAGTGCCACGCTTGACTAAAATCACCATCAATATGGGTTTGGGTGAAGCAGTCAACGACAAGAAAGTTGTTGAGCATGCCACGTCAGATCTAGCAAAGATCTGCGGCCAAAAGCCAGTGGTCACGATGTCTCGTAAGTCTATTGCAGGCTTCAAGATTCGTGATGGTTGGCCAATTGGCGCGAAAGTTACTTTGCGCGGTGCGATGATGTATGAGTTTTTGGATCGCTTGATCAATATTTCATTACCACGTGTACGTGACTTTCGCGGTTTGTCTGCGAAGTCATTTGATGGTCGTGGCAACTA
>JABXHR010000176.1 GCA_013373515.1 Gammaproteobacteria bacterium
CGGCGCGCGGATATTGTTGTTGCCGCAGTTGGTCGCCCTGAAATGGTGCCTGGCGACTGGATTAAGCCCGGTGCCACTGTCATTGATGTCGGCATCAACCGAGTTCCTGCAGGTGAAAAATCCAAAATCGTCGGTGACGTCGACTTTGAGTCTGCAAAACCCGTCGCTGGCGCCATTACGCCAGTGCCCGGTGGTGTCGGCCCCATGACCATCGCCTGCCTATTGCACAACACGGTAACTGCGGCCTGTTTGCAAAGTCAAATCGAGCGCCCCTAGCGCCAACATCGAGGGCGCAGTCGCTGCGCCCTCAGCAAAGCTGCTACCCTGCGACCAATACGCGAATAAATCACACAGTGCATTAAGTGTTTTGATGCAATATAGTGTCAACTGATCGTAAAGAAACGAAGGAGCACGCAGATGAACTATTTATCAGTCATGTTTCCGACTGAGCGTCACTGGCAGTCGTTAAACAAAACGCCACCATCTCCCAAAGCTGTGATTCTCGGCTATGCCATGCTGATTTCATTGGTGCCCGCCGTATGCGGCTACATCGGTGCCACCAGTGTTGGCTGGTCGGTCGGCTCAGGCCCCACAGTCTACATGACACAAAGCAGCGCATTTTTTATCGCACTTGGCACCTATGTCAGCGCAGTGGCCTCAATCTTTTTGCTGTCCGCAGCAATGGATTGGATGGCTCCAACCTATGGCGCAGAACAAAATCTAGGCCGTTCGGCTGGTTTGATTGCAACAGTCCTCACGCCGGTTTACTTGGTTGGCATCGCTGGCCTGTATCCTGTGGTGTGGTTGATTAGTTGCCTATTTCTTGCCGCCCTAGCCTACTCCGCCTATTTGTTTTACAGTGGAACGGCGAAAGTATTCGGCATCGAGGTAGAACGAGCTTTTGTCTTCGCCTCTGCGGTTTTGGCATTTGGCCTCGTGCTATTTGCGGGCGTGCTGGTGGTCTCGGTCACCGCATGGAGTTTTGGGTTCGAGCCGGTATTTACCAGCGGACTTTAAACCAATGCTCTGATAAAAAAGCCGCTTAGCGGCTTTTTTTGCGCCTATTTAATGCATGCGAAAGATCATACATATCGATATGGACGCGTTCTACGCCTCGGTAGAACAGCGTGATCACCCTGAGCTTCGCGGCCAGCCAGTGGTCGTTGGTGGACGCCCAAACTCAAGAGGCGTCGTGGCGGCGGCCAGTTACGAAGCTCGTCAGTACGGAATTCGATCAGCCATGCCAGCGGCCAAAGCCCACCAGCTCTGCCCGCACGCCATCTTCGTCAAGGCTAACTTCGAAACCTACCGCCGAGTGTCGGCGACCATTCAATCTATATTCCAGTCCGTCACGCCGTTGGTAGAACCGCTTTCATTGGACGAAGCCTTTTTGGACGTGACCGATTCGCTGAGCGAGCGACAAACCGCCACCGAACTTGCTGCCGACATACGCCAACAAATCAAAGTTCAAACCGAGCTCAACGCCTCAGCGGGCATTTCTTACAATAAATTTCTCGCCAAAATCGCGAGCGATATCAACAAGCCAAACGGGCAGTTTGTCATTACCCCAGAACGTGCGCAAACCGTGCTCGATGCGTTGCCGATTGGCCGTTTCCACGGAATTGGCCGCACCACCGAGCAAAAATGCCACAACGCGGGCATTGAAACCGGATTCGACCTGCGCAACAAGAGCTTGGTCCAGCTTCAACGACTATTTGGCAGCAGTGCGCAACGATTTTTCGACATGGCACGCGGCATTGATCATCGGCCCGTACGCCCCCACCGCGAACGCAAATCTATTGGTATCGAGAACACTTTCAGCAAAAACCTAGAGAGCCATTCAGCGTTTGTCGAGGCTTTAGACCAATTGAGTCACCAGCTGATTGCCCGCTGCGAACGGCAGGGGAAATATGGTCAGACACTGACGCTAAAGGTGCGATTTGGTGACTTCACCACCTACACACGACAGATGCGATTGAGATTGCCCGCCACGGCTGAGAGCTTACTCGACACCGGCGTGCAGCTGCTGGGCAAAGCCAACCCTGAACAAAAGCCATTGCGGCTAATTGGGCTCAGCATTAGCGACTTGATAACCTTTGATCAAAGAGATGTGCAGCTCAACCTGCGTTTAGAGTGAGCCTTCTTGGAGTTCGCGCAGATATTTAAATAATTGCCTAGCCGATTTTGGCGGTTTGTCTTGCTTTGCTTCAGACTGCGCGTTGCGAACAAGCACGCGAACGTGCTGACGGTCGTAGTCACCAAACAAGCCAAACAATTCATCGTAAATCTGATCTTCCCCAGCCAGCAAACGATCACGATAAGTCTCAATGGCGTGAAAGCGCGCATTGTGTATCACAGATGGACGGTTAAGCTCTTCGAGTTTGTCGCGAATGGCATCGATATCTTCGCTCTCAAGTACATTGCGCAAATAGCGAAACTGCCGCTGCTGAGCACCTTTGGACATGCCTGCGGCGTCCTGTATCGCCTCCCGTGCATGCTCGCTCAAAGGGAGCTTTTTGAGCTTGCTGGTCGCCGTCTGAGACAGCTCTCGGCCCAATTGATCAATGGCTTCGAGCTCACGCTTGATATCCGCACGGCTTCGGTAGTTCTCGCCGTCTGGATCTCGGTTTTGAAACGCCTTGAATCGCTTGGACATTACAGTGCTTCCTGACTGACACCATAGAGGGTCAACTTATAATCGGTCAGCTCATAGCCGAGCTCTCTGGCGATGGTTTGGATTTTCGCCTCGATCTCCTTGTCGGTGAACTCTTCAACCCGTCCGGTTTTCATACAGACAATATGGTTGTGGTTATCGCCCGTATCCAACTCATAGCGAGCCGTACCACCGTCGAAGTGGTGCTTAATCACTAGCCCGGCCGCTTCAAATTGTGTCAATACGCGGTAAATGGTCGCCAAGGAGATATCGTCCCCGGCGGTCATGAGATAGCGGTAAACATCCTCGGCGCTCATATGACGGTCGTTGTCATCTACCTTGGACAGCACTTCTAATACTCTCATCCGAGGCAGCGTGACTTTTAGCCCAGCGCCCTTGAGGTCTTGTGTGGTTTGATCCGTCATAATGCAAATAAGAATGATTTAGCTTTAGTATACGAAAGCGAGTTGGCGGAAGAAAGCAATTCAAACGCGCTATGGGGCGCTTCTAGAAACTCCTCGCGCATTTCGGCATAGCGAGTCTTCACTGAACAAGGAGTTGTGCGCTCGCAATGTCTAGACCTTGGCAAGCGCGAGGACGCCGTGCTGGAAGTCTCGCTTTGCCCCTTCGGGCAGGCGGTGCCGGCAATCCGGCTTATAGCCCACTGGGTTTTGTCGAGGCTCTAGATAAGGGAACAGCCCTTTTACGTCGAGCTTCACCTCGCCCAGCACGCTATAAGACTTCCGCGAAATTTTTAGAAGTGCCCTACGAGGGTTCACGTTGCTGCGCTGCGCGGGTTCGCCGCTGTTGCTTGGGATCGACCAACAATGGTCGGTAAATCTCGATGCGGTCCCCCGCTTGGCAAACAGTGTCTCGATCAACCACCCGTGAGAAAATCCCAACTGCCAACGGCGTCATATCAATGTGTGGAAAATAGGCTTGAATATTGGACAGTGCAATGGCGTCGCCAACGGTGGTACCGTCTTCAACCGCGACCTCTCTAACCACTTGTCGATCGCGCAGCCCAAAGCAAACCTCAACAATCATCGGCTAACGGCTTTGGCACGTTGAACAAATTGATCGACTAAGCCATCAAGTACTTTTTCTAACACCGGCTCCAGAGGCCTCATTAATAGTCCATTGATTGCAAAACTTACATCGAGTTGTATTTTGCAGGCGTCGGCCTTCAGGGATTTGAATCGCCACTGCCCCTGCAGCGATTTCAACGCACCAGACTCCAGTTGCAGCTCAATAGACTCGGGGCGTACCAGTGTGTTTCGGGTGGTAAACGACACTTTTTGCCCCAACAAACCCAGTGTCAGCTCAGCCCGCATCGTTGATGAGGTTTGTTCAAACACCTGGGTTTTCACACACCAATCTAGAAATGATGGATAAGCGGCCACATCGTTGACCAAATCAAACATATGTTCTGCGCTGTATGGCACCAGCGCGGTACGAGAAACTTTTTTCATGCACCCGAATTTTAACCAAGATTTACAGATATAATTGCGCCATGGCGAAAAAAAAACCAAAAACACCTGATAACGTCATCGCACAGAATCGACGGGCGAGACACGAATATCACATTGAAGAGACCTACGAGGCCGGATTGTCACTGCTCGGCTGGGAGGTCAAGAGCCTTCGTGCAGGCCGCGTCACACTCTCCGAGGCGTATATCTTTATTCGTGACGGAGAGGGGTGGCTCGACAGTGCCAACATTACCCCTCTAATCTCAGCGTCAACGCATGTCACCACCAATGGCCTCAGACTTCGTAAACTTCTGATGCATCGCCGCGAACTCAATTCACTGATTGGTCAAGTTGAGCGCAAGGGCTACACACTCATACCGCTGTCACTCTATTGGGCGCGCGGCCGTGTGAAACTGAGCCTTGGACTTGCCAAGGGCAAGCAGGCACACGACAAACGCGCCACCATCAAAGAGCGCGATTGGCAGCGCGAGAAAGCGCGCATCATGAAGCACCGTTAACTCATTACCCAACATAAAAAAGGCGCCCTTATGGGCGCCCTTGAGTGTGGACGATATTTTATTAATCTAAGTAGTTGTTTGTTAACGAATCAATGACAACACTTGCTGTGGCGCTGCGTTCGCTTGAGCGAGCATGCTGGTAGCCGCTTGCTGAAGTACTTGACTGCGGCTCATATTCGCTGCTTCTTTGGCAAAGTCGGCATCGGTAATGCGGCTCTTAGAGGCCTCAGTGTTCTCAATTGAATTGCGCAGGTTGCTGATGGTGCTCTCTAGGCGGTTCATTTTAGAACCAAGGCTTGATCGCTCAGAGGTCACCTGATCGATAGCAGTATCCAGCGCCGTGATTGAAGTTGACGCCGCTGACTGCGAGGTAATCGACATCGCGCCAAGCGTGCCACCTGATGCAGTAAGCGCTGTGCGTAAATCTGACGCATTGACTTCAATGGTTTGACCAGCGTTAGCGCCTACTTGCAGAGTCAGCGCAAAGTCATTGCCTGCGCCTGCCCCATTGTTCGCGCCGTCGAACATCGCAACACCGTTAAATTTAGTCTCGCTCAAAGTGCGGTCAATTTCAGACTTCAACTCTTGGAATTCTGAGTCAAGGTTGGCTTGGTCAGTAGTAGAGTTAGTTCCGTTAGCCGCTTGAACCGCGAGGTCACGCATACGCCCCATCATCTCACCCACTTCACCCAGCGCGCCTTCGGCAGTCTGCGAGAATGAGATACCGTCTGCGGCGTTGCGTGCAGCAACATCCATACCGCTCGACTGCGCTTTCATGCGTTCAGAGATCGCTAAACCTGCTGCATCGTCTTTTGCGCTGTTGATTTTCAAACCGCTAGACAAGCGCTGCATAGAAGTTGCCAAAGAGCTCTGTGATTTGCTCAATGCATTTTGTGTGTTGAAAGATTGTACGTTAGTATTTACGACATTCATTTTTTCTCTCCAAGTATCCTGGTCTTTTGACCTTATTTGTGCACGCCGATTGGGCGTGATTTCTGCGATTGCTCGCAATCCAGTTTGCAGAGAGGCAAATGGTCAGATTTTGACTGGCTTGATAATCCAATTAATTCGTCGATTATTTGCCGTGCTCTGCGGCATATGCCTGATTTAAATCAGGTCATATTTCTCTCAAAATGGTTATCGGCAATAGCGGCAAAACTTTGCCGCCCATGTAATTTTATGTGATGTAATCCAAATAAAAATTGGCAGTTGCGGCTAGATTTAGGATGCGTCGAATAAGTCGCTGTGTTTTTCGACAAAGCGAGATTCACTCCGGAAAGGCGGATTGTGCAGAGTGTCGAGTCCTTCTTCAATGGGTCGACATTCGGCAATCCAATGCAGAATGAGTGAATCTTGCAAGATCCTTTCGGACGGGGCTTTGAGGGGGCGGCGTTCCGTCGCACTGGACGTTCCGGGAAGCCAGGTGTTCGATCCTATCGAGAAGGAACGCGCATGCAGGATGGCTATCCCTTTTAAATTCTACCGCGAAACGCGCAGTAATTTGTTCAGCGGCTCCTTTACATTGCTGCGTGTTATCAGCCGCCCAAATGCAAAAAGGCCAGACAATTGTCTGGCCAATAAGTAATCCGCTTGTTGTTATGACTATTTTATTAACGACAGTACGGCTTGCGGAGATTGGTTTGCCTGGGCCAACATCGACGATGCGGCTTGCTGCAATACTTGTGAACGACTTAATGCAGCAGATTCTTTGGCAAAATCGGCATCTGTGATTCGACTCTTAGATGCCTCAGTGTTTTCAATTGAGTTTCTCAGGTTTGAAATCGTGTGTTCAAGGCGATTCATACTGGCACCCAGTGTTGATCGCTCTGTGGTGACCGAGTCGATGGCAACATCCAAGCTGTCGATCGCCAAGTTGATATTAGACTGCATCGCGGCGGGCGTTAACGACGCGCCACCGGTGGTCTGCGACCCGATATTCAACGCCAACATGACGTCTGCCACCGTGGTTTTCATGTCAGTGGTATTCAATTCAATCGTTTGACCGGGGTCAGTGTTAGGCCCAACATGCAGGCGAATGTTCATTCCCCCATCAAACATCGACAACCCATTAAACGCAGTCGTTTGAATGGTGCGCTCAATCTCTTGCGCAAGCTCGCCAAACTCATCTTGTAAGTTGTCGCGATCGCTGGCGTGGTTGGTGCCATTCGCACTTTGTACCGCGAG
This sequence comes from Gammaproteobacteria bacterium, assembly GCA_013373515.1. Classification (GTDB taxonomy): domain Bacteria; phylum Pseudomonadota; class Gammaproteobacteria; order JABXHR01; family JABXHR01; genus JABXHR01. The sequence goes on from JABXHR010000176.1 coordinate 6,825, forward strand.
ATCTCGCATGCGCTGCAGCATTTCGCCGACTTCAATCAATGCGCCCTCTGCGGTCTGTGCAAACGATATACCGTCCGCTGCATTTCGAGCCGCAACCTCCATACCAGAAGATTGCGCTTTGAGTCGCTCGGAGATCGCTAGGCCTGCAGCATCATCTTTTGCACTGTTAATGCGCAACCCACTCGACAATCTTTCCATCGCGGTTTTTAAATCACCTTGCGTACCGGCCAGTGCCCGCTGTGTATTGATCGATCCAATATTTGTGTTTACTACATTTGCCATTTCAATTTACCTTTAATTCGCTATATCCATGTCAGTTGAATGTCGATTTCAATATCACTTAAGTAGCGAAAGAACCGATTGCGGCAACTGATTAGCTTGCGCCAGCATTGCTTGTGACGCTTGTTGTAATACCTGAGAACGCGCGAGTGCTGCAGATTCTTTGGCAAAATCCGCATCCGTAATACGGCTTTTAGATGCCTCTGCATTCTCAATTGAGTTTTGAAGATTGCTGATGGTGTGTTCGAAGCGATTCATCACCGCACCAAAATCAGCTCGTGTGGCGGTCACCGTGTCGATGGCGGTATCTAGCAATCCAAGCGCATCCGTCGCGCCGGTAAACGTCAAAACATTCGAACCATCAATGCCAAGGCCGCTGCCGGTGGCACCGGTGGTAAACATTTGAGTCAGTGCGACTGTGATTCGATTATCTGCCGTCTCATTTGCGCCAACCTGGAAGTCCAGAGACGCATTGGAGCCGTCAAATACATTGATACCGTTAAAGTTCGTGGTTGAAAGTGTGCGATCAACCTCTTGTAACAGCTGATCAAATTCATCGTTTAGATTCGCGCGATCTTGATCACCGTTGGTGCCGTTCGCGGCCTGTACTGCCAAATCGCGCATTCGGATCAGCATGTCACCGACTTCAATCAGTGCGCCTTCAGCCGTTTGCGCCAAAGAGATGCCATCAGCCGCATTACGAGCGGCGACGTCCATACCACTGATTTGTGATTTCATGCGTTCTGAAATGGCCAACCCTGCCGCATCGTCGGCTGCGCGATTAATTCGCAAGCCGCTCGAGAGTCGTTCCATCGCGGTAGCAAGTGACCCTTCAGTTTTTGCAAGCGCTCGTTGAGTATTCAACGAATGCATATTCGTGTTGACTACGTTAGCCATTTGAGTTCTCCGTTACCGTCACCGCCTGTCATACCGGATCTGGTTTATTTTCCTGTCAGGCCCGCTATCGACCCTAAAAATAGGACTTAAACTCAAAGGAATTCAATTTGTGATTTAGCTCAAATTACTTATGTGCTTCACTTCACAAAGCGGCTGCTAAAGTCAAAATACCGCCCCAAAAAAACAAAAGGCCCACCTCAGTGAGCCTTTTGCACGATTACTCGCTTTTATTTTTTAAGTGAGTCGCGAATCTCAATCAAGATATCCAACTCAGATGGGCCTGCCGGTGCTTCCTCTGCAGCCGCTTCCTCTTTCTCTGCAGCAGCTTTGATTTTGTTGACCGAACGCACCAACATGAAAACCACAAATGCAATGATCAAAAAGTTGATGATGGCCATCAAGAACGCGCCATAGGCCAAGACGCTGGCACCCGCTTCACGCGCGGCATCCAACGATGCGTACTCTCCGCCGCCAATGACATAGAAGCTATTGGTGAAATCAATACCACCAATAAACAATCCGATGATTGGGTTGAGAAGGTCTGCAACAAGGGAACTCACAATGGCAGTAAATGCTGCACCAATGATGATACCCACTGCCATATCCATCACATTACCTTTAGCGATGAAATCTTTGAACTCTTTTAACACGTCTGCTTCCTCATAATATAGATTGTGTCAATAGACTTGACGTGCTGAAGAGTAGAGGGCGCTAACCGACGCCCAACTGAATCGTTAGTCATTGAAAATTATAGACTTTCGAAAATACCCCATGTGGGTGAGAACTTAACGAACATTAACGCAATATCGCTGGGCGTTTAGAATAGGCCTCGAATGCGCGCTACGTAGGTGCGACAGATGCCAACATCAAGGGAGGCGTAGAATCAAATCGTTGTCGCAAAAGTTGTTGAGAATGCTGGTGCGCTGCCCCACCTCTTGAGCGGCGTGGCGGTAAAGCGGTCGTAACTCGTCTTCACGCGTGGCTTGCTTGAGTAGGAATGCCAATGCATGTTGGCGCAAATAAGGGCTGGAATAAGGCCACTGTTCCAGAAAATCCTCAGCCAATTCAGCTGCTCGACCCAATCCCAAAGCACCTTCGACGGCATCGAGATGGGCCATCATCAGCTCATTTGAAAACAGCCACTCATAATCGTGCTCAGCAGCCAATCGCAATACATCCATCGCGCCGGCATGGCTATCACGCGAAATCAAATTGCGTACGCGAATGCTATAGTTCAAACGCTGAAGCTGGATCGGCAGCAATGAGAACTCTGCCTCCAACCGCTTCAAAATTCGCTCCGACGCATCTGCCCTTCCCGCCTCCGCCAACAAATAGGCGTGCACGGTGTCGACCTGAGCGAGCAGAATGGTTTGCTCTTGCTGACTGGCGACATTAGAACCACAATCCATCAGCTGCATCAGCGCAACACGATAACGCCGCGCTTGAACTAGGTACTGTACAAATAAGAGTAGATAGGCGATAGCCGACTCGAAACGTCCAAGCCCAATCAGTTGCAATATGCTTTTCTTGAATAGCTCCAATGCACGATCGATGCGCCCTTCTCGAAGCAAGTTCAGCGCAACCAGACAGTTTAGCTCTTCATTAAGACCGCTCACTTCAGACGGTAAACGCCCAGCGCGAATGCTTTGATCAATGGCGTTTCTGGACTTGCTGCGATAGCGCGGGTTGATGATTTCGCCGAGATTTATCGTCAGCAAAAGGATACGATGCTCTTCTGAATCCGTTTCATAAAATGCCAATTGCGACAATTCCGTTGTCTCAATCAGCTGCCGATATTTTTCGAAACTTGACCGCCAAACGTTCAGAAGCGTCTTGGCGTCGACAAGCGCAGTTTTCATGGCCTTTAGACTTCCGTGGTGCCCTCTAACACTATCCTATCATTGATTGCAAAAATATGCTTTGTCAGACTTGCAAGCACGGTTTTTCGTGTTAATATTCACGTCTTGTTGCCGAAGTGGCGGAATTGGTAGACGCAGCGGATTCAAAATCCGCCGATGAATAATCGTGAGAGTTCGAGTCTCTCCTTCGGCACCAACTATCTCTCGATAGCACCCCACACAGAATTCCCCAAGTCAAACTCCTCATGCATTTAATTCAATGCAGACCTTAGTTTTTACCTCGTCAAAAATCGACTGAGTCGACGTTTTCGGTAAATTTTTCTTCAATGATTTCACTCTAACAACCGATACAAGTGCAAACAGGCGGCCATCGGCCCCACTAACTGATCGGATTGAGTGATACATGTTCAACTTTAAAGCCAACACCTCATCTCGCGTCTTTGCGCTAAAACCCACAACGCTCGCAGTGGCGATTGCATCGGTGTTCGCCTTGAGCGCCTGCACCGAAGAACTGGGATATAGCGGTGATTACGCCGACCAAAGTGCCGATGTCGATACCAGTGGTAGCACCTCAACGTCTACAGACACCGAAGACACGACGACCAGCGCAGAAAATGAAACGCCAGAGCAAGTGATTCTAAAAATTGGACATGGATTTGGCGATACCTTTGAGCAAAATCAGCTTCTTGTAGGCCAGCTTGCATTAAAGCCAGGTGATGAAACCCTCGTGTCTGTGTCGATTGTCGATGAGCAGAACCAGCCTTGGATTGGCAGCGAGAGCAATGCTGCAACAGTTAGCTTTTATTCCAACTGCTCGTCTTTAGGCTTATCAGGGTTTAGCGAGTCATCGGTGGAGATCACTGGCGGCTTGGCAAAGACCAACTACATGCCCGTCACATGCTATGGTGCAGACCGTCTCTATGCGACGACCGAAATTAATGGCGTCAGATACACCGCCACGAATGACGTTGAGATTGCATCCGAAGATGCCATCTCGTTGGGCTTCGCGTCGATTGATCGATCACAACTAATGATCCAAGGCATGGGCGGTACAGACACCGCTATCGTCAAATTTCAAATGATGGGCGAGTTTGGCAACCCTATGGCGGGCGAGAAAGTCTCGTTTACACTGACACAAGACGTAGCAGGCGCGCAAATTGTCGAAGGCTATGAAACAGCCACCACAAATAGCGAAGGCTTTGTAACCACAAAAGTGCGTTCAGGTAATGGGCCTGCGACCTTGGTTGTGGTGGCTTCGCACGAAGAAACAGAAATCCGTGGGATGTCTGAGTCAATCGTTGTGTCCACAGGCCTACCTGTTCAATCGGCCCTATCGATGAGCGTCGAAGCCTACAATCCAGTCAACGCTTACAACAAGAATGGCATTACTGACGGCATTACCGTCCACTTGGCGGATCAGCAAGGCAATGCCATCCCTGACGGCACGCAAATCAATTTTGTGACGCCTGAATCCGGACAATTTTGGGAGCAATGCACCATTGCCAACGGCGCCTGTAACGTCACTTGGATCAGCTCGTCTCCACGTCCAGTCAATGGTCGCCTAACCATCATGGCCTTCACTGACGGCCAGGAAGACTTTGTTGACAACAATGGTAATACCTACTTTGATGAAGGCGACGACTGGTTCCCCAATGGACAATGGGTCGACGTCAACAATAACAATATGATCGATGGCAATGACATTTACTATCGGCCACAAGATATTGGTGAAGCCTATGTCGATGAGGATGAATCTGGCAGCTATGACCTTGGAGAGTTCTTCGTTGATCGCAACTCGAATGGCCTGCGCGATGCCGCCGACGGTGCTTGGAGCGGCCCTTGCCACCCCAGCATTCGCAACAACATCAGTCTCTGCGGTTCGGATCACTACGTCAACATATGGGATAGCAGTGTCATCGCACTTTCAACACCATTTGCGCAGCTTCTGAGCACGCCACTGACTAGCCACGCAACGCCAGCAACGCTTGGCGCAGGTGAGGCATTTATTGTCAGCGGCGTCAACATTGGCGATTCAAATGAAAACAATCTTCCTGCGGGCAGTACGATTTTCTTTGAAATCGACGTGTTAAATGACGATGGCGGTGAAATTAAACTCAGCAGCGACAAACCGTTCACCGTGCCAAACTCGCCAAATGCGGTACGTGGCTATGCGGGCTCTGCGATCGTCTCTAAAGCCTCGGAGAACGGAAACGGCTCGGCCATTATGCGTTTAAAAACAGCAACAACAGGCACCGATGGGCTTGAGCAAACGCTGGCTCAATGGTCACTGTCATTCTAAATGTTACTCAACGTTAAGGCGCCGGATAAGGTTCCTTAACCCCCAATAGATCAACAGGGTGCGTATAATCTACGCACCCTTTTTTACGATCAAATCACTCATGAGCGAACCAGCACTCGTCGTCGAACGATTGAGTAAAACCTATGCCAATGGGTTCACCGCATTGGAAGATGTCAGCCTAACCATTGAAACCGGCGAAATATTCGCCCTACTCGGCCCGAATGGCGCGGGCAAGACCACCCTCATTTCCACCGTCTGCGGGCTGTCTCAAGCCAGCGAAGGCAACGCCAAAATATTCGGCATCGACACGGTCGCCCAATACAAACAAGCACGCACATTGGTTGGGCTTGTTCCGCAAGAGCTCACCACAGACGCGTTTGAAACCGTCTGGAATACCGTGAGTTTTTCGCGTGCGCTTTTTGGCCTCCCGCCAAATCCTGCGCATATCGAGAATATTCTCAAACGCCTCACACTTTGGGAAAAGCGCAACAGTCCGTTAATGGCGCTCTCTGGCGGCATGAAACGCCGGGTGATGATTGCCAAAGCACTGTCACACGAACCAAAAATCCTGTTTCTAGATGAGCCCAGCGCTGGGGTCGATGTGAGTTTGCGGCGCGACATGTGGACCATGGTGTCTGACCTAAAGCAGCAAGGCGTCACCATCATCCTCACCACACACTATATCGAGGAAGCCGAAGAACTCGCCGATCGGGTTGGCATTATCAATGGCGGCAAAATATTGCTGGTCAACACCAAGCGCGAGCTTATGGAGCAGCTCGGCCAAAAACATCTGGTGGTCACACTAGCCAACCCAATCGCCACGCTGCCAGAATCATTGAGTGCCATTGGTGCGACACTCAATAACGCTGGAGACCAAGTCCAACTGAGCTACGAAACCAAGGACACCGGACGCTTAGGTGAGCTAATGGAAATGCTGGCCCAAACGCAACTGAAAGTGGCCGACATTCAAACCGAACAGTCCTCACTCGAGGATATTTTCTTATCGATCGTTGGAGAATCAGCATGAACTGGCGCGGAATTTTGGCCATCTATCAATTCGAGATGTCACGCACCCGCCGCACCATAATGCAGAGCATCATCTCGCCGGTGATTTCAACCACGCTTTACTTTGTGGTGTTTGGTGCTGCGATTGGCGCGCGGATGGAAAACGTTGAGAACATTGAATATGGCGCCTTTATCGTGCCAGGTTTGATGATGCTGACCGTGCTCACGCAGGCGGTCTCCAATGGGGCGTTTGGAATTTATTTTCCAAAATTCACGGGGACCATTTTCGAGCTGCTCTCTGCGCCAATTTCTTTTACCGAAGCCACACTGGGCTATGTTGGCGCAGCCGCCACCAAAGCCATCATCATAGGCCTGATGGTACTTCTCACCGCATTTGCCTTTGCGCCGCTCGATATTCAGCACCCAATTCTAATGGTGGTCATCCTGCTATCGACCGCGATTACGTTTGCCATGCTCGGATTTATCATTGGTATTTGGGCCAGTAACTTCGAGCAGCTGCAGCTTGTTCCACTGTTGGTGATCACGCCGCTGGTGTTTTTGGGCGGCAGCTTCTACTCGATCGAAATGCTGCCTGAGCCATGGCAAACTATTTCGCATTTCAATCCGGTGTTTTATTTGATCAGTGGATTTCGCTATGCATTTTTTGGACAAGCCGAAGTGGCCATCTTTAGGAGCTTAGCGGCGATCGCCGCGTTCTTCCTGCTCGAGCTTTGGGTAGTGGCCAGAATTTTCAAAACCGGCTACAAGCTGCGCAAATAACGCTATTTGCCGCGTTCCGCCCGCGTCTGAGCCACCTTGTCGCGCAAATATAGCGCGACGGCACCGCCGGGCGGTTTCATTTGCCCGGCTTTATATCGGCTGCGAATCAACGGTGCCATGGCCTGCAAATCGGGCAGCACACCGGCATCGACATCAGGCACGCCATCGGTGTTAATCACCGCTGCACCCTGCCCGACAATACATTGCTCACCTCCGATATCAGTCGTGTCGTACCCGCCAATCTGCGGCGGTTTGACGATGGTCAACCCCTCTGCGTTGTAGGCATAGCTGGCAAAGTAAGTCTCTTTCATCCGAGCATCTAACACCGCCATCACACGCTCGACACCACGCCCTGTCAACGCAGACAGCGCTATCGCCTCTAAGCTATTAAATTCAATCATTGGCAATTGACGCGCCACGCTGATTCCCAGCGCAGACGCCAGCCCGACGCGCACGCCGGTAAAACTGCCGGGACCAACATCACAGGCTATCGCATCTAGCGACGCATGCGTACATTGCGCCTGTGCCAGCACATCTTCGATTTGCGAGGGTAACAATCGATAGTGGCTTCTGGGTTCGGTTGACTGGCTGACGACGCAATCGTCCGCCGTAATCAGCGCCGCCGCACACAAGTCGGTGGCGGTTTCCAGCACTAAGATGCGCATACTTTCTTCCGATTAAAAAAACGCTGAATGACGCTGGGGTCGCGCGTGCGCAACATGGGCGGCAAACTCTCGACCACCTGACGGCCATAGCTCCGGGTGGTGAGCCGAGGATCACACATGACCAGCACGCCCTGATCGTCATAATCTCGAATTAAGCGCCCCACACCTTGTTTTAACGCAACGATCGCCTGCGGCAATTGAAACTCAAAAAACGGATTGCCATCGCGCTCTTTGATGGCGCTAATTCGCGCCTCCAACACAGGATCGCCCGGCGACGCAAACGGCAATTTATCGATAATCACTAGCTGCAATGCTTCACCACGGACATCGACACCCTCCCAAAAACTGCTGGTGCCAAGTAACACCCCATTGCCAGAGTTCTTGAATGACTCCAGCAGTTCGTGCTTGGATTGATCGCCTTGCATGTAGAGCGGGTAGTCCACTCGGTCTTTCAATAGCTCATAGGCCTCACGCATCGCGCGATGACTGGTGAACAACAAAAAACACCGCCCTTCTGAGGCCTCAAGGCAAGGCACCGCCACATCAATCACAGCACGGGTATAGCTCGGCGCGTTAGGCTCCGGCATATCGCTGGGGGCGAACATAAGCGCATTGCGTTTGTAGTCAAATGGACTGTCGAGCAACACCGTTTTGGCATCCGCAAAGCCCAACTGACGACTAAAGTGTTCAAATGACTTATTCACGGCCATGGTCGCGGACACCAACACCCACGCACAGCTCATATTGGCTTTGGCGCGCTGCAAGGGCCACGACACATCGAGCGGCGTGCTATTGAGCGCAAAGCCAAACTTATAGGTTTCAAACCACAAAATCCGCTTATCGATCTCACCATCGGCAAAACGCTTGAGCACCTCTTGGGTGGCCACCGCACGCTGCCACACCGACTCCAGTTGCTTGCCGCGCGCCGCGTTGAGCTGCAAACGTTCGATCACATCGACCAAATGATCACTTAAAGCCACCATTGCGGCAGAGACCTCCTCGGTCTCCAGCACTTTTGCCCACGCCTCACGACGCCCCTCATCGCCCAGTGCCAGACGGAATTGCTTGATCTTGGTGTCAAACACATTGGCAAGGCTACGAAGCTCCAGTTCCTCTGGTGCTTCGGTAATTTGGGCACCGACCACATCGCGCGACAGCTCGAGCAATTGCCGACTGCTGATTCGATCGCCGAAAAAGACACTCGCCACCTCCGGCAACTGATGCGCCTCGTCCACAATTAGCGTATCGGCCTCGGGCAACAGCTCACCAAACCCCGTTTCTTTAAGCGCCAGATCGGCGCACAACAAATGATGGTTGACCACCACGATATCGGCGCCCTGCGCCTTGCGCCGCGCCTTGGCGACATAGCAGGTCTCTAGCGCGTCAGCGTCATGCCCTGCACAGTGATGCTCCTCACTGACACAGTGCGCCCACGCCATCGCATCCTCAGGCACAAGGGTGCATTCGCTAATATCACCGCTTCGCGTCAAACTCGCCCATTGGGCAATTTTCTGAAAATCAGCTTGGAGTGAGGGATCGGCTAATGCTGGGTTGCGCATCGCCACTTGTAGGCGCTCTTCACACAGATAATTCGCCCGCCCTTTGAGCAGCGCCCGTTTGGGCGAAAGCTTTAAGGCTTTGATGACGCGCGGTAAATCGGTGTGATACAGCTGATCTTGTAAATGCCGAGTCCCGGTGGAGACAATGGTTTTGCGCCCAGACAGTAGCGCGGGCACCAAGTAAGCGAAGGTCTTGCCCACGCCGGTACCCGCCTCGCCGATCAGTACCGACTGATCAGCAATCGCAGACTCGACCGCACGCGCGAGCTCTAGCTGCTGAGGCCGCGATTTAAATCCGGGGATTTGTTCGGCAATGGCGCCGCCATCGCCAAGGGCCTCACAGCTGTCACTCATCGTTAACCCATTAATGCGCGCAATTCGCTCTCGGCTTTTTCAACGCCAACGGCATCACCTTCGACTTGGCGCGCATGGCGGATAATCAGCCAATTGCGGTAACGCAAGCGCACATCTGACGTGCCGATATTGCTCTGCACAGCGGCTTGTTCGGCGAGTTGGACATTGTTGAGTCTGGCGTGCATTTCTGCAACGCGACTCAATATGGCCGGGTCACCTGGCACCACATCCAGCGCCTTAAGATAATATTCCATGGCATCGCTGTAACGCCCAATGTCACGCGCGCCCTCGCCTAGACGCCAGTGACTAACTGCATCTTGACTAGACAGACTGTGTTGAATCGGCGCATCAACAATCGTTGCCGACTCATAGTTTTTTTGGCCAAAGTTGGCGCAAGCCGACATCGACAGGGCCAATAATCCGATGATGCACGCTCTAGAGTTTTTCATTCGTCTCTCCTTGTTGTGCGCGCATTATAGCTAGCCCTGCCAATGAATGCATGGCCAGCACAAGGATTGATTGCTGGGCTTAAGGTCGAATTCTGAGTGCAGAATCGGGAATCAGTGCAGGAAAGACATCAAATGGCGTCGATTTTCGATCAAAACGCTGTGCCAACGGGTCAAGATCAACCGCAACTGCGGAATTCGTCGCTTTCATCGTCGCAGGTACCGAGACAATGGACACCGCATCGGTGCTCAGGCGCTTGCTCGCCCCAGCATGCACAACGGTATGATTACTGCCCTGATGTTGCACCTCAAATCGGCCGTGAATCCCAGAACCAAGGTTCATCTCTGCACCAATGGCAACCAGTCCGTGAACCGACTCGGAGTCGGTGTCGGTGCCAATCACACCAATGCGTCCATAAAGACTCTTATCCAAATCACTACCCGCGACAGTGGCGGTCACACTGGCGCTTGCGGCGTACTGGTCATCCCCTAAATGCACCACTGCCGCTTCCGCGCCGTAACCATTGTCAAACTTTTTACCCGCAAATATTGACTGCCGGTTGGTGATGACATCAGATTGTTTGACGGCGCCGGCCCCTGCACCCAAATACCACTCACCTGCCATCGACGGCCCAATCAGCAAGCAGCTCAATAAGAGTCGTAAAATCATTGATCTATCCTCGTTGTTGTAGGGCTAGTGTAGGGAAAATGACATACGATTGATGAGGTTAGGTTCGCATTTTTGACGCTAAACAATAATTCGCCAATTTAAAGTCACCTAGATCAAGACAAAACGGCGCCAAGAAACAAATCAAATCGGCATGACAGTTGCCTTTCTAATGCCATGAGCTCATTTCAAGTGAAGACCCAGTATGCGTGAAGCACTATGCGTCATCCCTGCACGAGGCGGCAGCAAACGCATCAAGAACAAGAATATCCGTCCATTTTTGGGTCGGCCCATGATCGAATACGCGATTGAAACTGCACTGGAGAGCGGTTGTTTCAAGACCGTATTGGTGTCGACTGATCGTGAAGATATCGCAACCATTGCCAAAAATTGCGGCGCATTGGTGCCCGAGCTACGACCCGCGGAGCTAAGCGGCGACTATGTTGGTGTGATGGCAGTCGCCCAATATCATTATCAAGCGCAAATCATGACCGGGCAACGTTACAACGCCATCGGCTGTGTTTACGCCACCGCCCCGCTTTTGACCGCCGACACCTTGCGCAGCGCATATCAAGCTTTAATCAGCAGCGACGCTGATTTTTGTTTATCGGTGACTCACTTTGCCTACCCGATTCAGCGAGCACTGGCCAAAAACCGCGATGGTCACCTGCAAATGCGCGAGCCGGACGCTTTAAATCTGCGTTCCCAAGACAGTGAAACATTTTTTCATGATGCGGCTCAATTTATCTGGGCCAAACCAGCGCCGCTGGTCAAAGGCGAGCGCCCGATGAGCAGCCCTAGGTGCCTGCCATTTGAAATCCCCTGCTACCAAGTCCAAGATATCGACACCGAGGACGATTGGCGTCGCGCCGAATTGCTGTATCAAATGCTCAACACCACTGAGACCGCATGAGGCTGTTTATTCGTGCCGATGCCTCGACAACACTGGGCTCTGGCCATGTCAAACGCTGCTTTGCCATCGCCGAGCGCAGCAATCTAGCCCCTGCTGATGTCTGCTTTCTGTGTCTACCGCACGATGGCCATCTGGGCGATGACATTCAAGCGCGACGGTTCCAGCTTCGCTGGCTTGCCGACAACGATGCCGACAGCCTCAACGCGGAAATAACCCCTGACGCCACGCTCTTGATCGATCACTACGCCATCGATGAGCGGATCGAATCGCAACTCCACGCCAACAAAATAGTGGTGCTCGATGGTCAAGCAACGCAGCGTCATCACTGCAATACGCTGGTCGATCCAAGCGGTGAATCCGATCGACAACGCCATGCTCGATCACTTAAGGCGACCACCCAATTATGCGTCGGCCCTAGATATATCCCCCTCGCAACCCGATTTCTAGATGCCCAAAGTCGTCCATTGCGCCAGCGCTTAACGGCGGTACTCATATGTTTTGGCGGCACTGACCCCAGCAATCTTACGCAGAGGATTGCTGCCACACTTTGCAAGCATTTGGATTTATCAGTCACCCTCATTGCTGGCCCGCAAAACGCGCATTTGGCGTCGCTGCAGCAGTTTGTCGCGACCGCCCCCAACTGCCGTTTGGACATTGCACCAACCGATTTGAAGCCGCATTACCTTGCAGCCGACTTGGCCATTGGCGCCGGCGGGGTGATGAGCTGGGAGCGTATCGCCATGGCACTACCCAGCATTGTGCTGCCCATCGCAGACAACCAACGCCGCCAAACCCGTGCACTGAGCCAACAGCAGTTAATCTGGTCCTGCGATGACCTCGAAAATCTCGAAGCCTTGCTAAACTTAATCAAAGATGACCCACAGCAACTTACCGCCCAGTCGGCCCGTTGCAAAGCAATTGCCGACACTATCGGAGTACCCAACCCATGGCCCGAGCTAATCAGGGATTAAGTCAATGCGTCTGAGCTTAGGTTTTGTAGATGGACGCCACCATTTGCGCGGTGCAGACCTACTGACGGCATTACACACGGTTTGGCCCGATATGCAGGCCATCGACATCCGGTTTCATCACCCCATTGAGGGCGACGTCGAATTGGTTAAGGCCAGTGACTACGTCGGTGACTCCCCCTGCACCATCATCGTCAAACTCAACGGCGAAAACGTCAAATTCAAAGTGCGTCCCTTGCCGAGACAGAACTTCGAGGCACTGACGCTAGACGAGGCCGCCATTGTCGCCCGCGCCACACACAGCGAGAACGCCCTAACCATCGAGCCAGCCGATCATGACAACTTCTATGATTTGGTCTTCACGCTGCAAAAGGCGCTCGTCAACACAGCCTTTCCGGCGGTAAACGGCAAATGGATGCTAACGCGCTACTTGGCCGAGTATCCGCACCCTGCAAATCAGCCGATGACAGTGTCACTGCACCGCAATTTAGGCACACGATTGGTGTGCAGCAATGTATCAACCGATAAACAGGCGATAGGCCAAATCTTCTTCAGCCTGATGGAGAGCGCATGATCAAACTTCGAGCCATTGGCCAGCACTTAGGCACATCGAAACAAGACAATATCGCTCTGGCCGCCAAGTTTGAATTAGACCCAGAATTTATTGCCCACAAAATTGGTGTGTCCGAGCGGGCACACATGCAGGACACCGACAGCGTATTAAGTCTTTGCACTGCCGCCTTCAAGCATCTAGCCATCGACATCCCACCCGAGTCGATCGACTGCTGCATATTGGTCACGCAAAACCCGGATCGCAACATCCCCCACGGAGCCGCTGAGCTACAGCATGCGCTAAACCTCCCCACCCACTGTGCCTGTTTTGATCTGTCGCTTGGGTGTTCTGGCTATGTTTACGGGCTGTCTGTGATCACTGGATTTATGCAGACCATGGGCTTTAACAATGGGCTGCTATTTACCTGCGATCCCTATTCACGGGTCGTCTCAAAGGACGATAAAAACACTGCTTTAATCTTTGGCGACGGCGCGACAGTCAGTTGGCTGTCGACCTCTGGTTCAGGCTGGGTGGCCGAAGGGTTTGATTTTGGCACCGATGGAAGCGGCGCAGACGAGCTCTGCACCCAAGACGGCCAGCTTTATATGAACGGCCGTGCCGTATTCAATTTTACAGCATCGCGCGTTCCGCGCTCGATACAAGCCCTAATGACACAGTACAACTGCAGCGACGCCGACATCTCCCGCTATTATCTTCACCAAGGCAGTCGATACATCGTAGACACCATCACCCAACGCGCCAAACTCGACGCCGACAAGGTGGTATTTGGAATGCAACACTATGGCAACACCGTCAGCTCATCAATCCCCATGCTCATGGGGCCAGAGCTGGGACAATTTCATGCCAATGATCGTTGTATTATGTCCGGCTTTGGCGTCGGGCTATCTTGGGCCAGCGGTCTATTTAAATGGGAAACAACATGATTCAAATCTCCGACATTAACGCCGTTATCGAGGCCACCAATTTAGACGTGGACACCGCAACCCTCGATCCAGCACTAGCGCTGACCGATCAAGGCATCGACTCACTGGATTTCGCCAATGTTCTGTTTAATCTGGAAGAAACCTTCAACGTCAAAATCAAAGACGAAGAAATCGACCGAGTCAGCACAATCAACGACATGGTGGCCTTTCTAAACGCAAAGGCACAGTAAGTTGCGCCAGATTGTCGTCCTCGGTGGGCCAGGTGATGGGTTGGTGGTCGCACAGGTCGTCGCCGATCTCAAAAAAGCAGGCGAAGCCATTGAAATCATGGGCTTCCTAAATGATGGTGCAGACACCGAAATTTGCACATATCCAGTGCTAAGCACCACAAATCAATGGCACACACTCGCTGACGATGTAGAGTTTCATATCGCCCTGCTGAGCCATCACAGCTATCAGCGCCGCATCGAGTATGTCGAATCACTGGATATCCCCGACACACGCTTAGCGACGCTCATTCACCCTTTCGCCCAAGTGGCAGACAATGCCATTATCGGCGCAGGCTGTTTGATCGCGCCCTTCGCCACCATCCAGCCATCGGCGGTGATTGGTCGGCGTTGTAGTATTCGTGCCTCTGCGGTGGTTGGCCACGATGTGAAGATCGGCGATTACAGCTATGTTGGCCCAAACGCCACGCTCTGTGGACATGCCAGTATGGACTTTGGCGCCTATGCCGCGCCCAATAGCGTGTTAAGAGATAAAACCCATATGGGCCGTTATGCCACTTTGGCCGCAGGGACAGTGGCTTTCAAAAACGTGCCAGACTACGCCACCATGCTCGGCAACCCTGCGAGGCGCGTAAAGTAATGGTGTATATCGTTGCCGAACTATCTGCCAACCACAACCAAAGCCTCGAGACGGCCATCGCCCTCGTGGATGCCGCCGCCGACAGCGGTGCCGACGCTATCAAAGTGCAAACATTCAAACCTGAATCGCTCACGCTAAATGTGGATCACCCCAATTTCGCCAAACTGACATCCGGCAGCTGGGCTGGCTGGAAACCGTGGGATTTGTATCAACGCGCCGCGATGCCTTATGACTGGCATGCGCCACTTCAATCCGCAAGCCATCGACATGGGATGGAGTTTTTTTCATCGCCGTTCGACGAGGACGCCGTTGATTTTCTCGAATCACTGAATGTGCCGCGCTACAAAATTGCTTCGTTTGAAATCAACCACATCCCACTTATACGCCGCGCGGCAGACACCCAAAAACCAATCATAATGTCTACAGGCGTCGCCAGCATTGAGGACATCACATTGGCAGTGGAGACCTGTAAAGCTGCCGGTAACCACGACATCACATTACTTAAATGCACCTCGCAATACCCAGCGAAAATCGAGGATGCCAATCTAGCCACGCTTAGTGATCTAGCAAGAAGGTTTGACACCAAAATCGGCTTATCTGACCACACCATGGACAACCTACTGCCAGTCATGTCAGTTGCAATGGGCAGCTGCATGATTGAAAAGCATCTCACACTCTCACGCGAAGATGGCGGCGTGGATAGCGGATTTTCATTAGAGCCTGAAGAATTTAAATCAATGGTGACCGCAGTACGCCAAGCACAACGCGCCATGGGCAACGTAAATTATCAAGTCACAGAACAAGACCAGCGACGTAAGCGCTCATTGTTCGCCAAAACTGATATCGTAAAAGGCGAACGAATATCCCCAGAACAGCTAGCAATATTACGCCCGAATCTCGGCGCAGAACCGCGACTGCGTGATCAAATTGTTGGAAGACCTGCTGACCGGGACTATCGAGCTGGGGATGCGATTCAAAACGACGAAATATAGCCCGATTAATTGCATGTCAAGTCCGTTGTGGTTTTGGGGTTTTAGGCTGGCACAGAGTTATGAACATCCTCCTGCTGTGCGGTATTGGGCAAAACCCGAGATTTCTGCGCAACTACTGGCTACGGCGTCTTTTGGCCTGGATATTTGCCAGTTGTAGAGAGATTTTGAGTCCAAAACGGCAGAATTTTGTCTTAAACGCCGCTTAAATTCGAGTCATTGGCATTCGAGGTATTGAGTCAAGCCACCCTGTACTTACGATTTAAGGTTGAGCAGGGCCGACTATGTACTGCGTAGATCATTCAACACAGAATTAATCGCAATAATAAAATAAAAAAGCCCCCAGCTTAAGCCGGGGGCCGGTCACTCAGTTGAAATTCAACCAACTGAGTGAGTTAGAGCGACAATAAATTGCAATTAGAACTTAAGGTTTAGCTCGAAATTAACTCCATAGTCTTCGTAGTCTTCATTTAGAGCGCCACCATAGTATGTACCAAACTTGACAGTTCCATTTTCAGAGAACTTACGCTCTACACCAATGTCAAATCTCAAAGAGCTACCATCAGACTCAGGCTTCAGCTCAGAAGCATACCCAGTCGCTTCGCTTTTGTTATGCGATGCCGAGAAACCACCGGTCAGTAAGGTGGCATCATTTAGGCTGTACTCAACATTCAGACCTACGTCTACTTGTACAAGGCTCGTTTTAAAGGATGTGATTGCAACCCCATTAGTGTTCGTGAACTCATTCATCTCATCTTCTACATAAGTCACACTGATGTTAGGTGATGCCATCCATCTCGAGTTGTTCAAATCCTGAAGTCCACCGCTAACTTCAATTTTGGCGACCATTCTATCAGTCTTGAATGACTCTTCAGCACCACCAACTGGTGTGTAGCTGTTGTCGCTCGACCCCTTTAGGATACGCCCCTCTATATAAAGCTGCTGATCTGGATGCTTTATAGCGGCATAGCCACCAATCAACATCCCGGTACCACTCACTTCCTTATCCTCGTCTTGGCTATTGATGTAATCGAACTCGACTATTGGGCCAACAAACGCTCGGTCACTGATCCAAAAATCCTTGCCGAGTGTGAGCAACGCATAATCCGATTTCAAGCCATCTGAATGACTAATTGAGCCAACGCTGTCTAACCAAAGATCGTTTTCACCAGTCGTGTAATTAAAGTCAAGCTTCAACTCATCTCCTGCTCCCCAGCCGTTAAGGCGGTAATCGGGCTTCGTCATACGGCTATATCTCTCAACCAAGCCAGTCTGATGCTGCGCTAACTGAGTGTTTCTGACGAGCATCATTTCACCGATATCCAATTGAGCCTTACGGATTATCTCAGGTGTCGGGTCATCTGCAGCCACGATATTTGCTGTAATGGTGAATTCAACTGTCGTGCTATTTCCAGAAGCATCAGTCGCTGTCAGCAAAATTGTCGTGACACCGGGCCCAAAATCATAAGGCCCATTTAACACGATCGTTGGATCGGAGTCCTTTATCGAGAAAACGATCGTGACTTCTCCGCCTGAATTGTCTGTTGCGCTGTAGTCTAGCTCGGTCACATCAACACTAGCTGTGTCCTCTCCGGGCAGAATATCGACTACAACATTTTTAGGTGGAGTGACGACCGGGCCAAGGTTGTCTAAAACCTTGACATTTATTGTGGTAGTTACCTTGTTGCCTGACGAATCCTCCGCGGTCAACTTAACTTCAGTAGAACCGATTGGAAAATTATACATACCATCCAAAGTAACTATCTTGTCAGCATCAGTTGGGTCTTTGATCGTGTAGACAATTTCAAGCTCACCATCGACACTATCTGTAGCCTTACCAACAGTAGAGATGTCAAAACTCGCTGTGGACTTACCTTGGTCAACATTAAGCACGACTTCGTCGGCGTCGATACTTGGCGTTGTAATCACTGGCGATTCGTTATCCTTGACAACCACCTTAAATGTGATACGGGCTAGGTTACCGGCACTGTCGGTGGCAGTAATTGTAACAATTGTCTCACCCAGAGGGAAATCATAGCTTCCGTCCAATTCCATTGGCTGGCCGTCTACATCAATGGTGTGAACCAAATTTAGCGTTTCGCCGGAGCTATCCGTAGCTGAAGCACCAAGTTTAGTGACATCGAGACTAGCCGTTCTCTTACCCTCGTCTGTATTCAGCAATTGATCATCAGGGGCACTAATTTCCGGAGCTATTGTCTCCTTCGAAACCGTGATCGTAACGGTGTCTTCGCTGGTCAATCCTTTAGAATCCTTGACCTCTAATGTCAGGGTAATCTCAGTGTCCACACTGACCACTGGCGCATAGTAGGTATATTCGGC
>JABXHR010000150.1 GCA_013373515.1 Gammaproteobacteria bacterium
AGAAGCCGATGGTGTTGTAACCCCAATAATTGGTCAGCCCTTTCTCAATCAAAAAGCGGTCGTTGATAAAGGCGTGTACCGGCATCAGTTGTACGGTGTTGATGCCGAGCTTGGTGAGGTGTTCGAGCACTGGTTCGGAGGCCATGCCGAGGTATTTGCCGCGGTATTTGGCCTCCACCTTGGGGTGCGCGGCGGTCATGCCCTTGATGTGAGCCTCATAGTGGATGGCCTCACGCGGGTCGAATTGCGGCGAGCGGTCGTCTGCCCATGCGAAGTGATCGTTGACGACCACCGATTTTGGCATGGCAAAGGCGTTGTCACGTGTGTCGAAGCTAAGATCGTTGCGCGCAGAGCCCACCCTGTAGCCCATCAGGGTATCGGACCACTTTAAAGCGCCGTGCAACTGGCGGGCGTAAGGGTCGAGCAGCAATTTGTGAGGGTTAAAGCGATGGCCTTGCTCAGGGGCGTAGGGGCCAAAAACGCGATAGCCATATTTGGTTCCCAAGCCGAGGCCTGCTACGAAAATATGCCAGATGTCGCCGGTGCGCTCTTTGAGCGGAATGCGTGCGATTTCGCGCTTGCCATCGTCGGTAAATAGACATAGTTCGATGGACTCTGCATTGGACGAGAACACGGCGAAATTGACGCCTTCGCCATTGAAATGTGCACCGAGTTTGGCGGGAGTGCCCGCACTCAAGCTGTGATGTGGCAATTTTGTCGGTAGCTGGCGAGTCATTCGATCAGGCTTTGATATAGCGCAGCGTAGGCCGATGCCGAGACAGACCAATCCACAGACTGCTTCATGGCATTGCGCTGTAGTGCTTGCCAGCGCTTCGGTGTCTGGTAAAGCGCGAGTGCGTGGTTGAGCACACCGCTCAGCGCACTGGCGCTGTTGGCATTACAGACAAAGCCCGTCGCCACATTGGCGTTGAGCGCGGCATGGTTGGCATGGATCACGGTGTCGGCAAGGCCTCCTGTGCGTGAGACAACTGGCAGTGTCCCGTAACGTAGGCCGTAGAGCTGCGTGAGGCCGCAAGGTTCGAAGCGTGATGGAATCAGCACCATATCACCACCGGCAAACATGCGATGCGATAGCCCTTCGTTATAGCCAATTTCGACGCCCACTTTGCCGGGGTATCGATTGCGCAACTCGCGAAAGGTATGCTCTAGCGCAGGATCACCCGAGCCAAGAAGCGCCAATTCGCCGCCTTGGTCGAGGTAATCGGGCAGGGCGTCAAGCAGCAGATCGAGGCCTTTTTGTTGGCTTAAACGGCTCACCACAATGGCAATCGGGCCTGTGCCATCAAGCTCGAACTCTTTGGCCAACGCTGCCTTTGCGGTGGCTTTGCGTTTCAGGGTGGTGCGACCGTAGGGATATGCCTCGGTTTCTGGGTCCCAAGTGTCGGTGTCGATGCCATTGAGGATGCCAAGGACATCGGCGGCTCGCTTCTGGATGACGCCTTCAAGGCCCATGCCGAAGTGTGGATCCGCGAGCTCTTGGGCATAGGTGGGACTGACCGTGGTGATTTTGTCGGCAAACACCATTGCAGCTTTGAGTGTACTGATTTTACCGTAGTACTCGATGTGGTCGGCCGAATAGACCCATGCAGGAAGCCCCAGTGGCTCCATCACTGATGGGTCGAATACACCTTGGAAGGCCATGTTATGAATGGTGAGGATACTGGGCTGCGTGCAATCGTGAAGCTTGCAGTAGAGCGGGGTGAGCCCGGCTTGCCAGTCGTGGCAGTGCATCACATCCGGTGTCCAGCTGCCGTTTATGCCGTCGCGGGCAATGTATGCAGCCACTTGGCAGAGCGCGGCGAAGCGCTCTGCGTTGTCGTGATAATCGTGGCCGAATTCATCGACATAAGGGCCGCCGCCACGCTGGTAAAGGTGCGGTGCAACCAGCAAATATACGGTGTGCTCGGCCACTTGACATTGGCGCAACTCTGCCGCGCCGCCCATCAGGTCATCAAAGCGCATCACCACCTCGCCCTCTGTTTGCGCGATGGCTTGATAAGCTGGCAAAAGCGTGCGCATATCAATACCGAGCGGTGCGAGCGCTTTGGGCAGTGCACCCGCTACGTCGGCGAGACCACCGGTTTTGATCAGCGGGACACACTCTGAGGTGACCGAAAGCACATTCATATGGACAGTCCTATGCGTTTAGCGCTGCAGCTCTGGCGTCGAGCATCGCTTGGGTTATTAACACAATGCCCTTGTCCGTGCGGTTAAACCAGCGGGCGTCTTCTTCGGCATTTTCGCCCACAATCAGCCCGTCTGGGATGTCGACGCCACGGTCGAGGACGCAGTTGGAGAGCCGTGCCCGGCGATTGACCTGTGAGTAGGGCAGCGCAACCACGTTCTCCAAAGAAGAATAAGAATGCGTTTTGACGCCGGTAAATAGCAGGGAGTTGCGCACTTCGGAGCCAGAGACAATACAACCGCCTGAAATTAAGGAGGAGACAGCATTGCCGCGCCGGTCGCCTTCGTCATGGATAAATTTCGCAGGGGGCACGATCTCGGAGTAGGTCCAGATGGGCCAAGAGTTGTCGTAAATATCGAGTTCGGGCGTGAAATCGGTGAGGTCGATATTGGCGGCCCAAAATGCGTCGATGGTGCCGACATCGCGCCAGTAGGGCTTTTCCTCGAGACCGCTCATCACGCAGCTGTCGCTAAAAAAGTGTGCGACGGCGCGGCCGTGTTTGACGACCTTTGGGATGATGTCATGGCCAAAATCGTGCTTCGAACTGGGGTCTTTGGCATCTTCGATCAATAGCTCACGCAGGTGTCGCCAGTTGAAGACATAAATGCCCATCGAGGCCAACGAATGCTCATCGTCGCCTGGAATGGTGGGTGGGTCGCTGGGTTTCTCGACAAAGCTGGTGATGATGCGATCCGTATTGATGCCCATGACGCCAAATGCGGTGGCTTCTTCTTTTTTGACGGTGAGGCATCCCACCGTGACATCTGCGCCGGAGTCGACATGCTGTTCCAGCATGTGTTCGTAATCCATTTTGTAGATGTGATCACCGGCCAAAATAACGATGTACTCAACGCCGTAGCTGTCGACGATGTCGATATTTTGGGTGACCGCATCCGCGGTGCCGAGATACCACTGGGTCTCGTCGACGCGCTGTGAGGCGGGCAAAATATCGAGGTATTCGTTACGTTCGGCGCGAAAGAAGTTCCAGCCGCGCTGTACATGACGAATCAGTGAGTGTGCTTTGTACTGCGTGGCAATAGACATTTTGCGAATGCCCGAGTTGAGCGCATTGGACAGTGCAAAGTCGATGATGCGTGCCTTGCCGCCGAAAAATACCGCCGGTTTGGCGCGGCTGTCGGTGAGCTCCTTTAATCGGCTGCCTCGACCGCCCGCAAGCACAAATGCCATTGCGTTGCTGGATAGTCGTCTTCCTCTGGTTTGGTTCATCGTTTATTCCTTTATTTTAATTGCTTGAATATCACGACCGACAGTGGAGGTAGAACCACCGCTGCTGATTGGTGTTGATGATGCCAAGGCACTGGTTCTGTGGTGATGGTGCCCATGTTGCCGCGGTCTTGGCCGCCATAATGGCTGGCATCTGAGTTGAGAATTTCCTGCCATTGTCCAGGATGGGTAAAACCGACCCGGTAGGCCGTGCGCTCTACCGGTGTAAAGTTGCAAACCACGATGACGTCTGGGTCGTTGGCTTCGCCATGGCGTGCAAAGGCATAGACTGAATTCGCGCTGTCTGCCGCCTCGAGCCAGGTAAATCCGCGCGGATCGGTGTCGTAGTAATGCATTGCGGGAGTAGCAACATACAGATTGTTCAGGTCGCGCACCCAAGATTGCACACCACGATGTAAGGGGTGCTCGAGCTGGTGCCAATCTAGGCTTTGCGCATGATTCCACTCTGCACCTTGGGCAAATTCGCAGCCCATAAACAGCAATTTCTTGCCGGGATGGCCCCACATAAACCCGTAATAGGCGCGCAGGTTGGCGAATTTTTCGTCGCCATCACCGGGCATTTTGGCCAGCATCGAGCCCTTGCCGTGTACGACTTCGTCGTGACTGATGGGCAGAATGTAATTTTCGCTGTAGGCGTAATGCAACCCAAAGGTCATCTGGTGGTGATGGTATTGGCGGTAAATGGGGTCTTTCTCGATATAGCTGAGCGTGTCATTCATCCATCCCATATTCCACTTAAACCCAAAGCCCAAACCGCCGTGATCAACGGGGCGCGATACGCCCGTGAAGGCAGTGCTTTCTTCGGCCACGGTCATGATGCCCGGCACTTCGCCGTAGCTGAGCTGATTGACTTTTTTCAGGAAGTCGATGGCTTCGTAGTTCTCGCGGCCACCGTCTTTATTGGGAATCCACTGCCCATCTTCGCGCGAGTAGTCGCGATATAGCATCGAGGCCACGGCATCGACGCGCAAACCATCGAGGTGATATTCCTCTAGCCAATACAGCGCATTGGAGGTGAGGTAGTTGCTGACTTCGCGGCGACCGTAGTTGTAGATGAGGGTGTTCCAATCCTGATGGAAGCCTTCGCGCGGGTCTTCGTGCTCGTAGAGCGCACTACCGTCGAAGCGCCCCAGACCGTGCGCATCGGTGGGGAAGTGGCCCGGGACCCAGTCGAGCAGTACACCAATGTTCTTCTGGTGTGCGCGGTCGACAAGCTGGCGGAATTCG
>JABXHR010000123.1 GCA_013373515.1 Gammaproteobacteria bacterium
CGGCCAAAGACGCTGGCGACTTTGAGGCGTTTCGCAGCCGCCAAGCCGTTTCGGCGCTGTGGCGCGATGTCCATCAAGGCATCGAGCACTGGCTGCAAAGCGACCCGGCCCTCAAAGCCAAGCTGCAGCAGCTGCAAACCGAAGTCAGCACACATAGTCTCGCCCCGGCAGCGGCCGCAGAAATCTTCTTAACCCTACTTAAAAAGGACGCCAAATGATCGGACGCCTTAACCACGTCGCCATTGCGGTGCCAGACCTCGACACCGCCACGGCGCAATACCGAGACACGCTCGGCTGCGAGGTCAGCGAACCACAAACCCTGCCGGAACATGGCGTTACGGTGGTATTTGTGATGCTGCCCAACACCAAGATCGAGCTGCTATTGCCTTACGGTGAAGATTCGCCGATTGCCAGTTATCTGGCCAAAAACCCCGCGGGCGGTATTCACCATGTCTGTTACGAGGTGGACGATATCTTAGCGGCGCGCGACAAGCTCAAAGCCGACGGCTTGCGCGTCTTGGGCAGTGGTGAGCCGAAGATTGGCGCGCACGGTAAGCCCGTCTTGTTCCTGCACCCCAAGGACATGAACGGCACGTTGGTGGAGTTAGAGCAGGTCTAGGGAGCGAACGCCGTGGCCTCTAGCGCCCGTAATTCACGGGCTTTGACCAGAGGCTTGCCGCGTTGCTGCTGCCACGCTTGCAGCCAAGGGTCTACCGCCAAATTCGCCGCCATACCAAGTTCAGTCGCCAGCAGATCCATACAATGCCGTGCCTTCAAATAGTCTGTTGATGCGATTGCTGCCAGCAATCTTGAATGCTGCCAATGAATGCGAAAGCGTGATCGAACCGCAGGCAAGACGCGCCTAAGGGCCACCCCCCCGCCGAGCAACAACACCAGCATCCCAAGCACTTGCTGCCACACAGCAAACACCCAAACCGTAGGCGCAACGTAGCGTTGACTCGATAGCCGACGTGTCTTTGGGTCGAATTGCTGCCATTCAATGCTGGGCAAACGCAAGCGCGGCCCATGCGGCACAATAAAAGCGATCTTATAGTGTGCACCAAAGAAAGGGCGGGCCTCAACCTCGGCGTATTCAACCGTGCTATGCAGCCACTCAATGTCGCTGTGCTGCTGAAGTTGCGAGATCACGCTGGGAAACTGAATCGGGTCAACGGAGTTGCTCTGTACGTCTATGGCCCATACCGCAAGCTCACCGGGGCGCAGCACCGAGTCCGCCGACAAATTGCACGACCACTCGAGCTCGCCCACAATCGTTGAGGCGGGCAAGTAGCTTGGCAGTGCAGTCACTGACAGCCTTAGCGGAGGAGGATCGTAGCGCACGGGTCGTTTGCCGCCGAGATAACGCACCTCGGGTAAATCGATCACAATTTCCCCGTCACGGTGCGGCACCAGCAGCCAGCGCATGCTCAGCTCTGTTCCCGCTTGTGCAGTGTGACGCGTCATGCCCAGCGGGTACACTTGCACCCCATCTATCTGGGGAAACTGCAGTTTTAATCGCCCAAAGGACTCGGGACCCGTTGCCGAGAGTTGAAGCTCGACGACTTGTCGCGTCAACACGTCGTCGTGGCTTAAGCTGACTTGCCAATCGATACCGTCGATCACCATGGCAACACGCCTTCAATCGATTTCGGTGCATCTAGTGGCGCAGGGATGCCCTCTTCGATCTCAAACAAGCGAATGAACACCGTTGCATCTTCTCGCCCAATCCCCTGCAGCCGCAGCATCGCGTCATCGAGGGCGAAGTTGCGTCGCTGCCACGGTTGATCGCCGAGCGTTGAGTTGTTGAGATAGGCGCGACCTCGATCGAGATAACCCTGCAGTGTCAGCTGATCTAGCGCACTTAGATCAGCTCGCGGTGCCGCCTTGCTCCGATTAATGGAAGCCCGCGATCCGGAGTCTGGCATGGCATCTGATCGACGTTCAAACTTCGCGCCGACCGCATCGCCTGCGCGTCCCTCCAACTCATCATCGACCTGGATGGCTTGGAAAATGGCAAGCGCCAAGGCTTGGTTATCGATCGAAGGTCGATGCTCGGGGCGATAGATCAAGCTGTCAGCAAACGCCTCTGCGGCGCGTGCAAAATCCCCTAGCTCGAAGTAGCTGTTGCCAAGGTTGTAAAGCGCACGTCCGCGCTCTTCGTCCACGTCCGTCTCCAACACGGCCTTGGTGAAAGCATCCACCGCAAGGGCATAGTCACCGCCTTGGTAGGCGGCGACGGCCTCGTCGAAACTCGCCGCCTGCGCGACTGGAAAGCAGAGTATGCACATTAAAATGGCCGCCGCCGAGGCAGGCACTCGCCAGAGCCACATCAGTGCTCCCATTGCCCCCAATAAGGGCAGCCAAAACCACTGGGTGTACTGCGTGCCGCCATCGGGCTTGCCCGCGTCAACCGCTCCTTCGATTTGATCCCAGTTCGCCCCCGGATTCTTTGCCAGCACCACGCTGCCGCCGGCCAAAGCGGCGAGAGCCTCCAGCGGTGCAAGTTGCATACGAGAACGATGCGGCACGCCGCCATGGGCCAAAAAGCCGCCGCGTTGGTCCGGTACCAGATCACCATCTGCGCTGCCAAAGGCATAGATGAAAACGGGGATTCGGCGCGCACGCAATTGCTCAAACAGTGGTTGGAGTGCCGCCGCTTCGTCAGCGGTGATATCGCCATCGCTCATCCAAACCACTGAGCGGGACGTCGCCTCGGGCATGGCCAATATTGCCTCAAATGCCAAATTCGGTCGACTGCCTGCGGTCGGTGGACGCAATTGGGCCAGTTGCTGAACATAGAACTCAAAGGCGCGCTGATCGGTGGTGTTGGGCAGCAGCCAGTGAGGCTGAGCAGCGTAGGCCAAGAGAGCCGTTTGGTAAGGGTGCTTTCGCTTGGTCCACTGCGCCAGCGCCGTCACCATGCGCATTTGGCGGGTTTGGCCCAAATCCGCCACCTGCATCGACGGTGAAATATCTACCACAAACACGCGCTGATGCTCGGTCACTTGCGACGTGTGCAGAAGGGGCGTTTGTGGTCCCGCCAACGCCGCTGTCAACAAGCCCCACGCCAAGGTATACACGGCCCAACGCCGCATCGAACCGAGCGAATCGTGCTTCGATACAATCCACGGCAGCAGCGCAGGGTCGGCAAATCGTTTGAGCCGAGACTGTGCGTGTCCAGTCTGCCAAAGCCAGTGCGCCAGCGGCACCAACGCCAGCCAAAACCATAGCGGCGACGCAAAGCTCATCGTTGCCGCGCCCCGATCAACATGATGCTGATCCATGGCAGCAGTGCTATCACCAGCACCCAGCGGTACAGCGGAGTTTGCTCATAAGATGGCGGGCGATCGGCTTCATTTCGTGACGCGAGGGCAACGCGATCTAGCGCTTGCTCTATCGCTTGGGCGTCTTCGGCACGCCAAAGCTCGCCACCACCGGCTTTTGCGATAGCGCCGAGTAAACCCAAGTTCACGGGATGAAACAACAACTGCCGACTGTCTTGCTCGACCACTTGTTCGGCGGCTCCAATCGCCACCATGTTGACCGCAAGACCGGCTTGCGCGGCAAGCTGTGCGGCAGCAATCGGATCGGTCGCACCGAATTGATCGTCGGCATCGGTGAACACCAACAGCGTTTGCTCGCGTTGGGGGTCCTTGGCCGCTTCATAAATCGCACGCAATAGCGCATCTCCGATCGCGCTTTGGCGCCCGGCCATACCAACTGAAATCCTGGCAGTCTGCTGACGCACCAACGCCATATCTTGCGTCAGCGGCACCAAGGTATGCGCCATATCACCAAACACAATTACCCCCACACGCTCACCATTCAACGCCGTGGCAAATTGGCGCACCAAAGCGCGCAAAAGATCGAGCCGAGTAACCGCTTGATCGTCCTGGCGGTAATCATCGATTTGCATGCTGACCGAGGTATCGAGCAACAACACGATGTCGCGCTCCGGCGGTGGCAGTGGCAACGCCGACCCCAACCGAACGGGCTGTGCGATCGCAACACACATCCCCCCCAATGCCACCCAAGCGGCCCAGCGCTGTGAACGTTGCCTAGGATTTTGCAGCGGTAACAATCCGGCCAAGGGGTGAAATACGACGGGGTGGCGATGGAGCCGACCATCGATGGCTAGACGCCGATGCAAGCCCAGCAGCCGTCCGAAAACTACCACGGCGAGTAGGGCAGTCAACCCCCAGAGCGGCGTTAGCCAAATCACGTCCCCAGAGCTCATTCGCCCGCCTCTAGCGCCAGAGCAATGCGCTGCAGTATTGGGCGCAACGCGGTCTCGGTGGGCGGCGTTGGCGCAAAGCGCAGGTGATCTAGCGCGTCTATTTCGGCAGTTAAGCGACGCTTTGCATCAGCGTCAAATCGACGCAAGGCAACACGCAGCGCATCCAAACTCGCCAACGATGTATCGGTGTGGTCAATCTGTCTACGCAACCGAGCTGCCGGTTTACGCACGGCATGCCGGTACATCAACACAAGCAGTAGGGTTAGCGCTGCGATCAGCCAAGGCCACAGCGGTGTTAGTGGCGCCAACTCCAGCGGATGCAGCGTCTGTTGCACTACTGACCCCAGCCGTGCGGTAGCGGCACCGCGCTGAGTGCGGCGTCGATCGTCGAGATCGCAATCACCTGGCACCCGGCGCGGGTCAGTGTTTGCTCAATCTGTGCCATCCGCGAAGTGGCGGCCTTTGCATATCGCGCCCGATCATGGGGCAGAGTTTCGATGGCGCGAGCCGCGATGCCGTCGTTTAGCTCGATTTCTGCCACCTGGGGCAGTGTCAGCTCCGCCGGGTCAAACAGTCGCACTGCAATCACCGTGCAATGTGCCGCAATCGCTGCAAGTCGCGCTTCAGCCCGTGTATTTAGCGCAAAAAAATCTGATACCACATACAGCGGCGTGCCCGGTCGAATACGGCTGGCCAAGTGGTGCAGAGTGTGGGCCAGATCGCTTGGCTGCTCTAGCGTTGGCGCG
The DNA here is from genome assembly GCA_013373515.1 of Gammaproteobacteria bacterium. Taxonomy (GTDB): domain Bacteria; phylum Pseudomonadota; class Gammaproteobacteria; order JABXHR01; family JABXHR01; genus JABXHR01. The sequence continues at coordinate 4,984 of JABXHR010000123.1, forward strand.
ATGACCAGCTGCGCCAAATGTGCGGTTAAGCCCAAGCGATCATCGACGCGGGGGGCGGCCTCGATGCCTTGATCGAAGTGATAATGATCCACTACCCAGCCCTGTTCGACTGCGGCCATCGCGAGCAACGCCGCGACCCGGTGTGCTTGCGCGGCTTTGATGCGTACTTGCGTCCCAAAACGCATGCTACGGCCCCGATCTACGGCCACCACGATGCTGGGTCGCCGCTCGGCCAAAAATCGTTTCTGATACGGCTCGCCGGTTCTGGCGCTAAGCCGCCAATCCATATGGCGCGGATCGTCACCCGTCTGATACGGGCGACTGTCCCAATAATCTAGCCCATCACCGACCGCGCTCGATAGAACGTCTCCAGATTGGCGGTGCTGCAACGGCTGATTTAAACGCAACTGCGCCGCGCCCGATTGCCCATACAACGCCCGCAGCTCCTGAGCATCTAAGAACTTCACGGCAACGCAACCGCCGCCAGTACCCACTGGATGATCTCGTTGGCGGTGACACCTGCGCTTTGCGCTGCAAAGCCGAGCACCAAACGATGGCGGAGCACATCTGGCGCTAGTTGCTGAATATCGCTTGGAATTACGTGCGCACGACCCTGCAAAAACGCATAGGCGCTCGCCGCTTGCGCCAAGGCCAGCGAGGCCCGAGGCGATGCGCCAGCGCGTAGATAATCGCCATATTCTGGTCGAATCCGATCCAATGCCCGAGTGGCACCCACCAGTTGGACAATATAGCGTTGCAATGCCTCATCGATATGCACCGTCTTTACTTCTGCGCGCGCCGCCAGAATGTCTTCGGTGCCGATCACTGCCGGGGGTGATGTGGACGCAGCGCGGTCGAGCTGTAAGATCGCAAGTTCCTGATCTTCCGAGGGATAATCAAGTACCACATGCAAGAGAAAGCGGTCTAGTTGCGCCTCCGGTAGCGGGTAGGTGCCGTTTTGCTCCAGCGGGTTTTGCGTGGCCAGCACAAAGAACACCTCAGGCAACGCGCGGGTTTGCCCACCGACTGTAATCTGCCGCTCTGCCATCGCTTCTAGCAAAGCAGACTGTACCTTTGGCGGTGCACGGTTGATCTCGTCGGCCAAGATCATTTGTTTAAATAGCGGGCCTTCGACAAACCGAAACGATCCCTGCTGGGCATCGTAGATCTCGCTGCCAGTCAAATCGCCTGGCAACAAATCCGGCGTGAACTGCACGCGCTTAAACTCTGCATTCACCCCACGAGCGAGCGCCGTGACTGCTGTGGTTTTGGCAAGCCCGGGCAGACTCTCTAGCAACACATGGCCGCCGGTCAATAGCCCGATCAATAAACGATCCAGCATGGCCTCTTGGCCGATGATTCGATCGGACAATTGCGCGCGCAGCTGCATTAATTTTGCGTGACTCACGAGTGAACTTCCTATGGTGCAGCGAACAGTTTAATTCGCCGCCGTCCTGAACTAAGTGACGAATCGACGAATGACCCGCTCCGGCCTTAAGACGGTTTTAAGAATCGAGCTCTACATTGATATCAAACTTAACCATGGAGCACGCATATGAAACACCATGTCTACTTAATCCTGCTGATGGCCAGCGGCGTACTCTACGCCGCCGACACACCTCAGTCGATGATGGAACGCTACGCCACAGAGGCAAAAGCCGAGCAATCCGATTTTCAGGGCTTTTCTGCCGAACGAGGAGAAGTGTTTTTCAAGAGCACCCACGGTGGTGATTGGAGCTGTGCCAGCTGCCACACCAGCGTGCCAACACAGAGCGGCGAGCACGCAGGCACCGGCAAGACCATCAAACCACTGGCCCCTTCGGTCAACTCCGAGCGGTTTACTCGCCTGAAAAAAACTGAGAAATGGTTTAAACGCAATTGTAACGACGTCCTCGATCGGCCATGTACCGCGGTTGAGAAAGGGGATGTGATGACCTATTTGCTGAGCCTGTAGGAGGACGCAATCATGAAAAAACTCAAACCCATCGTTCTAACCACTACCGCTTTGAGCATGCTGCCGGTCATGGCCGATAGTGACGAAAATTTTGTGATGGCCAACATCGACCCCGACTGGCGCGCAGAATGTAGCGAATGCCATATCGCCTATCCGCCACAATTGCTGTCCAAGCAGTCTTGGGGCGCTGTGATGAGCAATCTCTCCGATCACTTTGGCAGCGACGCTTCGCTCGATGACGAAACCACCGCCAAAATCACCGCTTTTTTGCTCGATCACGCGGGGCGTTCGCGCAAACAAAGCGAACCCGTGCTGCGCATCACCGAGACGCGCTGGTTTAAACACGAACATGACGAAGTCCGTGAAGTCACTTGGCAAAAGGCCGATGGTGCGAGCAATTGCGCCGCCTGTCATCAGGGCGCTGAGCAATTCAACTACGATGAAGATTTCATCAAATTACCGAGGTAACTCGCCATGAACAGAATACTCATTTGGGACATTCCCACCCGGGTTTTCCATTGGCTATTGGCCGTCAGTTTTGTTGGCGCCTATTTGACAGCGGAGACGGAAAAATTCCGCAATCTCCATTTGGCGCTGGGCTATACCATGCTGGGTTTGATTGTATTTCGAATCTTTTGGGGCTTTGCCGGCACTCGCTATGCACGCTTTTCGAGCTTCCGATTTGGCATAGGTGACGTCAAAACTTACCTGCAAAGCCTGTTGTCATCGCCCAAGCACTACCTTGGCCACAACCCTGCCGGCGCGCTGGCGATCTTTGCCTTGATGAGCCTTGCTGTGCTGACGCCGCTGGTCGGCATCGCGCTTTATTTTGAAGTGGGTGGCTACTCGCTAGAGGAGCTTTGGGAAGAAAGCCATGAAATGTTGGGCAATGCCATGTTGCTGGTGGTGTTGGGGCATTTGGCTGGTGTGGTGGTCAGTAGCGTAATACACAAGGAAAATCTCGTGGGCAGCATGATCAACGGTCACAAGCAGGGCCCCGCTGAATTGGGCATTTCACGCGCCTATCCTTTGATTGGCATGATACTGGTACTGGCGGTACTCGGCTTTTGGTGGGTATATTTGCGCTAATGCGAATTTTATTGGTTGAAGACGAACCCATTTTGGGCGATGCCGTTCAGAGTAGCCTGCGACTGGATGGTTATGCGGTGGACTGGGTGCAAGACGGTCAAAGTGCACTGGCTGCACTCAGGACCACCGACTATGCCGCCATGGTACTCGATATTGGGCTGCCCAAACTCGACGGACTACAGGTGCTCAGCAATCTGCGCGCAGCGCACAACGCCATTCCCGTGCTGCTACTCACCGCGCGGCACACCATCGAAGACCGCATCACCGGTCTTGATCGAGGCGCAGATGATTATCTGTGCAAACCCTTTGATCTGGGCGAACTTAGCGCTCGCGTCAGAGCGCTGACTCGCCGCCAGCCTGATCTTGCCCAATCGATCATCACCATCGGCAACCTCAGTCTCAACACCAGTGCCAAGCAGGTACAACTCGATGATCAGACCGTCGAGCTGTCTGCCAAAGAGTTTAGTGTGTTACATGACCTGATGTGCCATGCCGGACAGGTGCGCTCGCGTGGGCAGCTCGAAGCCGCGCTATACGATTGGGCACACGATATTGAAAGCAATGCCATCGAAGTTCACATTCACCACCTACGCAAAAAGCTCGGCAGCCAGCGCATCAAGACAGTGCGCGGCATGGGGTACAAGATTGAACACTAATGCGCGCTCACTCAAGCAAACTTTGGTGCTGGGTAGCCTGCTGATAGTGGCGGGTATCTGGGCGGGCGCGCTATGGCTAAGCTATCAACGCGCCGCCGCACAAATCGAGCAATTGATGGACGCCCATCTAGCCCAATCGGCAGGGCTGCTGCTTTCACAGCTCAATGACGATCTCGATGACGACGACTTGGATTTATCCGCCTTTCGGATGCGTGCGCCGTTGGCGGTACAGGTGGCTTATCAAGTGTTCGATGAAGACGAGCTACTGATACGCTCTTCCAACGCGCCGCGCCAGGCGATGTCGAGACGACAGGGGTTCGATCACGTCGAAATCGACGGCAGCGTTTGGCGCGTTTTCACCCAGCGCCACCCCTATGAAGACGAGCTCAGCTTGAGCATTGCCGAGCATGCTGATGCGCGTGCCGATTTGCTAGACGCAATAATGCGCACCCAATTTTGGCCGATGCTAATTGCACTGCCCATCGTGGGGATCTTGCTGTTATTGTTGATCAATCGGGGATTCAAGCCCCTACAACGCGTGGCCGACGAGCTGGCTGCTCGTCGGCCTGATCAATTGACTTCGATCCAGCTTGCCGTGCCGAGTGAGCTTGCACCTGTGATTGAGCGAATCAATGGTTTATTCAGTCAAATCAACGCAATGCTCACCCGCGAAAGACGCTTTACCGCAGACGCAGCACACGAACTCAAAACACCACTGGCGGGTATCAAAGCACAACTGCAAGTTGCAGAGCGCCTCAGCGTCACCGGTGGCAATACCGCCGAACCTATCAATAAAGCGCTCAGAGCCACCAACCATACTATCGCTCTCAGCGAGAAATTGCTGACGCTGTCCAAGCTCGACGCCGGTGCGTTTTCATTGACGATGCAGCCGGTTTCGCCAATTATCGAGGCAGTTGTCGACGAACTGGACTATGAGCGCCAAAGCCACGATGCGCAAATCAAAACACAGCTAGATCCGAGCATAGAGCTTCCCATTGAACCCACCCTCTTCGCCGCCATGGTGCGAAACCTAATCGTCAATGCATGGCGTCACAATCAAACACCCGTTACGGTCAACATTGTGTTGAGCACACGGCCGGATGGTGTTCAGTTGACCATTGGCGATGATGGCCAAGGCGTCTCGAACGAGGAAATTGAACACCTGACAGAGCGGTTCTATCGCGTAAACCATGACCAAGCAGCCACCAGCGGGCTAGGATTATCGATTGTGGCGGGAATTGCTTCGCTGCATCAGGCCGCATTGACATTCCGGCAAAGCGATACCGCAGGTTTAGAGGTCGGGCTCTACTTCCAGGCCAAGTGCGATTCGGCCCTACACCAACCCCTCTGCAATTAGATATAACACCAAAGTCACCGATATAGAGGCGAGCACAGTTCCGAGTAACACAATGGTCGATGCACGCGCCACGTAGGTGTCGTAGAACTGCGCTAGCACAAAAATATTGAGCGCTGGCGGCAAAGCGGCCATCAATACCGCTGTCTGCAACCAGATAGGATCAAAGCCGCCAATCCAGTGCATCACCACAAAAATTAGCAACGGATGTAACACCATTTTCAGCACAAGTAACACCGCCACATCGGCGGTGCGGCGACTGGCGGTCTGTTGTGCAATCACCACGCCCATCGTAAATAGCGCCGCCGGGGCTGCGGAGTTTTTGAGGTTGTCGAGGATTTGATCAATGGCGGTTGGCACGGGCAATTCGATAAACGCAGCCGCAATTCCAGCAGCGCTCGCCAAAATAAAAGGGTGGAGCAATACCTTCTTCGTCAACACCGACACAATTGACTCTTGATTGCCGCTGCCCAGTGCCATCAATATCGGCACCAGCGTAAAAAGCAATGCGTTGTCAAAGCACAGAATTAGTGCGGTGGGCACAACGGCCGCTTCACCCAGTGCGGCCAAGGTCAATGCCGGCCCCATATAACCGATATTGGAATAAGCACCTGCCAGCGCCTGAATCGTCGCCGTACGCATGTCACTGGCGAACACTAGGCGCACCAACACAAATCCCAAGACAAAAACCAAGGCCGTCGTGCCGGTTGCGGTGGCGACAAATTTGAAATTGGTGAGCTGCTCAACCGGTGTTTTGCGCAGAATCTGAAAAAATAGCGCTGGCAGCGCCACGTACATAATAAAAAACTGCATCCACGCTAGGCCGTCGAGCCCAATGCGCCGTACCTTAGCCGACAGCCAACCGATCAACACCAACCCAAACAAGGGCAGTGACATATTCAAAACATCCAAGACATCACTCCAAATGCGGACCCGGGCCCAGCTGAGCCGCGTGATCCTCTGCATTATAGAGCGTGCAATGCTCCAAACTCAGACATCCACAGCGCATGCAGCCGGTTAATGCGGACTTCATGCGCTCTAGATCCGTAATTCTTCTGTCAATGTCCACTGAAAACTCGGCACTAAGCTTGGCCCAATCCTGTATCGTGGGTGTCCTGTGATCCGGCAAAGTCGACAATACAGCCTGTATGCGCCGCAATGAAAAACCCAATTGCTGAGCAATTAAAATAAAAGAAACACGGCGAATGGCACTGCGCAGAAACACGCGATGACCGCTAGCATCGCGCTCGGCGTGAATGAGACCTTTGGACTCATAAAAGCGAAGGGTCGCCAAACTGACGCCGGTGCGCGCCGAAATTTCACCGATTTTGAGATGCAACGTCTTGTCCTATTGGTCAATTCAGCGGGTAGGCTGCGTCAACAAGACTGACGTCGTCAATGGCAAACTACCCCTGAGTGAGGCAGCTTGAGTGGCATATCAACTCTTGGCGTGAAAATCCGTGATGGTCACAGTCATATCAACGGTGCACGCCATTTCACCCTCTGCCGAGGCGACACACCAAAACTTATAGATATCGCCTTCAATGTGTCTTGGCTCAGAGATCGTGATCTCTAGCTGCTTATCTCCGAGCGGTAGCGTGCCGGTGCCGACAATTGCATGCGTAATGCTAAACGACTTGTTAGGACGGCCATCAACATGTAGCGCAAAACGACCACAGGCACGACAAACCGCAAACAATACGACCGATAAAGGCGAGGCTGGCACCGAATCAAAATGACCTAAACAGCCGAAATCACCAAGCGGACCATAAGTCGCCGTGAGCTCGTGATCCGATACCAATACGTTATCAATGGCCGGCAACTGATCATACGGGTTGGTCGAATATGAGCGACGTTCAAAATTTTCTTTGCTGAAAATTCGCTTAAACACACCCTCTGAAATAATTGAAAACGTGCAATCGAGGCGGTGAATGGCATTGCCGTCATCATCCCAGGTATAACCAAAACCCTTTGCGGAGCGTTTTTCTTGAACAGAGAGTTGTGCACTAACATTGAGCGCCGTCGACTGGCTCGACGCGTCTGCACCAGACAAGCGTGTCAACTCAGCTGCCGTAACAAGGTAGTACTCCTTCTTCGAGGGCTGCCTGACCTTCCCCAATAATGCCGACAATAAGATGGCGACATGCCGCCCTGTTTCGGAGGAGACCATCGGGCCGTTTTCAAGACCCAATGGATATTGCGCATCCACTCTTGCAGTTAAACCACCATCCTCTGTTTCATGCACTGCCGAGAAATCGACATAGGGCGGACTAACATCGAGCCAGCTGTACACTTCATTGAGATCCAGACCTAAGCGCTCTGGGTTACTTAATTGATGATCAAAAAACAGTTTCACTGATTTATCGTCGTTATAGTTATGGTTAAGAATTATTTTAACCATAGTGGTTTCCATTACAACAGCTAAGTAACCAACAATACATGTTTATTCAGTTAACGAACGGAACTAGAAGTGTTTTTTCCTTTGAAAATCAGCAGGCTAAATTCAAGACCAAATCTCAAAAACAATTTTGCCCAACGCTTAAATTTTCGGCGCTTTTAAGCCAGCGTCAGCCAGCCAATTTGTCAGCCAAATTAATCAATACGCGGTTGCCCTCTGAAAGTGAAGATGAGTGCATGCGAACGTCAGCACCGAGCTCTGTCACATACTCGACGCAACTAACCGTTTCATGGTGCTTCGCCAGAAATGCCTTCAGATCTTCATCACGGTTAACAATGTCCGACATAATCGCATCAATCTCCTGATTAATCGTTCCACTGTTGCGATGCATATCATCGAGGTGCGTAGAGGTACCTTCCACCAAATGAGTAACCGTTTCAATCGCCTGACGAGTTAAGCCAATGCGTTCTCTGATGGCGTCTGTGCTTTGTCTATTTCGATGGGCAAGCTGACGAACCTCTTGGGCAACAACAGCAAACCCTGCAGCGCCCTCGCCAGCACGTGAGGATTCAATCGATGCATTCAACGAAAGCAGATGTGTTTTTGCAGATATCTCATTAAGCTCTTGAATAGATTGAAAAATTTCATCTGCTGCTTTCTGAGCCAGGTTGACTGCCTGCACGATTTCAGAGACGTTTTTCTCACTTTCTGCAATTTGCTTGGCCGACAAATCGACATGACCACCGATGGCTTCCAAGCGCTGACGATTCACACCAAACTCTGTGCTGATCTCGGCAATCGTCTCATGCGCTGATCGCGCTGAGGCATGCATCTGCTTAGTCGCCATATCAAGCCGTACCGATAGATTTTCAAATGAATCACCGGTTTGATTGATCTTGATTGCAATATTTCGTGCATGGCGCGAGTGGACCTTCATCGCATCGAGCAGTAGCCTTGTCTCCTCAGATTTCTGCTGACGTACGAGGCTTTCACGTTTCAAATCACGATTGATTTGGTCAAGGTCTTGGTAGAACTGATCTGTACCCCATTGCATCAGAAACACCAGCACAGTGAGCACGGGAAACAACCCAAGCTCGATGATTAATTCCAACAGCGCGATATTTTCGACGTGGATGGTTGAGCCCAACCCGATATAGGCCGCAACTGGTTCGATTGAGGCCCAGAGCAACACACCAAGCAAAAACGCAACAATTCCTCTGCGCCAGCCCAAAACCCAAGTTACCGCAATTGGCCAACCCACAAGATACAAGTTGGCCGCATCAGTATACGGCTGCAACAGCAGGATCGAGGTCAGGATGGCAGAGCACGCAGAAAATGCTGAGATATATTCTTGAATTCTCAAAGAGAACGTCTGCGCGAGAAACGCCGCCACCATCAATAGGAACATACAGGCTAGCAATCCGGTTGCCACTGAATACAACCCAAGCAACGCGTAACTGGCTGCAAACAACACACAAGATGCAACGACGACCACGTTCAAGGCAATCACTGCCAAGGAGCGACGAATCAGCTCAGAGGAACGTCTATCCAACGTCCTTTTCAGCCGCTCCTTTTTTCCGAATACTCCCGACAGCATGTATGCGCTCTGGTTTAACTCAATTGTGGTCTATGTCGGTGGGTAGCGGCGACCCAAGCTGAATAATTGATTAAACAATGGCGATAACGTGACGCAGCGCAATGTAGTGGACGAATTTAGAGGATAAGTACGACCCGATGCTCACCAGTCAAACCGCGTCAGACAGCCAATGATCCGCTCCATAGCATCATCAGACAGCTCAGCAAACAACGGAAGACTCAACGCAGCGCTGTAATGATTTTCCGCATTTGGAACGTCGGCACCGATGGCATAAAAAGGCTGCACTGCCACAGGAATATAATGCACATTGACATCAATACCCTGCCGCTTCAGATGTTGGTACAGCAACTCGCGCCGTGTCGCCGACTTCACACGGATTACATAAAGATGCCATGCGCTATCGGCTGAAAATACGGGCAAGCACAAAGGCAAATCCACCAAGGCATCACGGTATTGAGACGCCAAAGCGATACGCTTCGAAATAAATCCATCCAGCTTACGCAACTGACTAATCCCAAGCGCTGCATGGATATCAGACATCCGATAGTTAAATCCAAGCACCTGCTGCTCGTAGTACCAAGGGCCGTCATCGCGGTTCATTTTCTGGCGGTCACGGGTGATACCGTGGCTTCGAAACAGCTGCATGCGCTCGGCTAATTGCGGGCAATTGGTCATCGCCATGCCGCCTTCACCACTGGTAATCGACTTGACTGGGTGAAAGCTAAAACAGGTAATTACACTGTATTGACAACAGCCGACCGGACGCCCTTGGTAGTGCCCGCCAAGGGCATGCGCAGCATCTTCGATGATAGCAATATCATATGACGCGGCCAACGCTGCGATCTGCTGCATATCTGCGCTCGCGCCAGCCATATGCACCACTATCAATGCCTTAGGCAGCGTGCCGACCCTCGCGGCCTCATACAGTTTTGCCGCTAAGCACGACACACTCATATTGAAAGTATCTGGATCAATATCGACAAAATCGACTTCCGCCCCACAATACAGCGCAGCATTTGCGGACGCGACAAAAGAGATTGGCGAGGTCCAGACACGATCGCCCGGCCCGATCTCTAGCGCCAGACAAGCGACATGTAATGCCGCTGTGCCACTACTCACCGCAATCCCGTACTTGGCGCCAACATACTGCGTCACGGCCGCCTCAAACTCCGGCACCTTGCTACCTTGAGTAAGGAAGTCAGATTTTAGGACTTCAACAACTGCATCGATATCATCTTGATCGATGCACTGCCTCGAATAGGGAATACGCTTCAACCGCCGATTTCTCCCTCGTAATTGGCCAGCCATTGGCCAAATGCAGCATCCGTCATCCAGCGGTCGTTGCTCGCACTGTCGTAGACGAATCCATTTGGCACTTTACGGCCATCCTTGATGCGTTTGGGGTCGGTGGCCCAACTGTTGATCGGTGGTAAGATTTTGTAGTAATCAGGGTATTCGTAGGTGTAATGCGAGTCTTCCTCGCTAACCATCTGCTCGTGCAGCTTCTCACCCGGGCGCATGCCGATGATCTTTTGCTCTGCGTCAGGGGCGATGGCACTGGCCAGCGAAGTGATTCTCATCGACGGAATCTTTTTGACATAAATCTCGCCGCCCACCATGTCTTCAAAGGCATGCCAAACCAGCTCGACGGCTTGGTCTAACGAAATCATAAACCGCGTCATTCGAGTGTCGGTAATGGTCAACGTACCGCTTTGCCTTTGTCCAAGAAAAAACGGTATTACCGAGCCCCTTGACCCCATAACATTGCCATAGCGAACCACGCCAAAACGCGTTCCGTGCTCACCCGAATAGGCATTGCTGGCCACAAATAGTTTGTCGGAACACAGCTTGGTTGCGCCGTATAAATTGATTGGGCTGCTGGCCTTATCCGTCGACAACGCAACCACGCGGCGCACTCCTTGATCAATACAGGCATCGATCAAGTTCATTGCGCCATTGATGTTGGTTTTGATGCATTCAAATGGATTGTACTCAGCCGTGGGAACAATCTTGGTCGCCGCTGCGTGGATCACATAATCTACCCCGTCGAGCGCACGGTACATTCTGTCGCGATCTCGCACATCACCGATGAAGAAACGCACGCGACGGTCGCCGGCAAAACGCTTTGCCATCTCCCACTGCTTCATCTCATCGCGCGAAAATATGATCACTTTCTTGGGTTGATATTTGGCCAGTGTCATGGGCAAAAATTTGTGCCCAAATGAACCGGTGCCGCCGGTAATCAGTAGCGTCTTATCTGAGAGCATGGTTCTCCATCGATTTCGGGGCGCAAAAAAAGCGGCATTGAGCAAGGTTTACAACCCCCAAAGTATATGACCGCATAATCAGATAGCGACCCACAATTGATCAAAAACGAAATTTTGAAGTAATTTTTCCACAATACTGAGGCCTATCGACCAAAAATACCTTTGCTTTGCGCACACAATCTATTATTTTTTGCCAAATTAATCTGCAATTTTGCACACCAAATAATCCCTACATCAAATTACAAGTCTTTGTATTTTATGCCAAAAAATATAAAAATAACACAACCTGACAAACCAACACACCGCCAAATAGCTTTACTACAAGCCTACTCAAGATCTAGTGATAGCGCTTGTGACAACATTCGATTAATGTAGCGACATTTCATCGCTTATCTTCTGGAGTTTTCCACCATGTCCAACCACGTACTGACCGTTCAGTGCCCCACCCAACGCGGCGTTGTCGCAGCCATTGCCAGCTTTTTGGCCGAGAACGGATGCAACATCACCGATTCAGCGCAATTCGATGACAGTGCGACCGGTCAGTTTTTTATGCGTGTGAGTTTTGCTTCTGAGAAAGGCGAAACCCGAAGCACCCTTGAGGAAGCCTTCACCAAAGTTGCCCAAAGCTTGGACATGACATTTTCGTTTCATAATTCGGACGAGCGCATGAAAGTCTTGTTGATGGTGTCGAACTTCGGGCACTGCATCAATGACTTGCTGTATCGCTGGCGTATTGGCGGTTTGCCAATTGATATTGTCGCTGTCGTCTCAAATCACCACACATACCAAAAAGTTGTGGTCAACCACGACATTCCTTTCCATCACATCAAAGTCACCAAAGAAAACAAGCCAGAGGCCGAAGCGCGATTGATGGCACTGGTCGATGAAACGGGTGCGGAGCTGGTGGTACTTGCACGCTATATGCAGGTGCTATCGGATGCATTTTGTGAAAAGATGTCGGGCAAAATCATCAACATTCACCACAGCTTCTTACCGAGTTTTAAGGGCGCAAACCCTTACAAACAAGCCTTTCAACGAGGTGTCAAGCTGATTGGGGCAACCGCTCACTACGTCACCGCCGATCTCGACGAAGGTCCAATTATCGAACAAGACACGGTGCGCATTACGCATGCACAATCACCAGAAGATTATGTGAGTTTGGGTAGAGACGTTGAGGCCTCTGTATTGTCGCGCGCCATCCATGCGCATATTCATCACCGAGTGTTCCTCAATGGCAACAAGACTATCGTCTTCCCTGCCAGCCCAGGCAGCTATGCAAGCGAACGAATGGGTTAAAGCGCTAACACCATAAACACACTATGCGGGTCTTCAACATAATCTGCGAACGGCCCGCAGAGCACAAACCCACGACGCAAATACAATCGCCGCGCTGGCGCAAAGAACTCTGCAGTTCCGGTTTCGAGATACAACCGCCCAATCCCCTCGCACTTGGCCACATCTATCAAATGATTCAGCATCGCCGTACCTGCTCCCTTGCCTCGCGCCAAGGCGCATGTTCGCATCGATTTGATCTCTGCAGCATCACCAGATAGTCGCTTGAGCGCACCACACCCCAGCACGACATCGCCATCCCGGGCAGTGAAAAAACTGACTCCCTCAGCATTTAGCGCCGACGCATCAAGCGCATGCACACTCTCAGCGGGCGCGGTCGCATGCATATCGTCCAGATGCGCTTGGCGCAGCGCAATCACTTGTGGCTGATCCAGCCCACCGGCTCTGATCTCGATCATTATCCAACCAACATTTTCAAGCTTACTGCCAGCAATAGTGCCACCAACAGCCCACGTGAGACCAGCTCAGGCAATCTGCTCACCAACATTGCCCCAGCGGTAATCCCCGGAATAGACCCCAGCAATAACCCTAGCAGCAACCCCCAATCGACATTACCGCTAACAATGTGCACCAGCGACGCGACCACCGTTAGCGGCACCGCATAGGCGATATCTGTCGCCGCAAGACGCGATTGACTCAAGGTGGGATAAAGCCAGATCAACGCAGTCATACCAATCGCGCCTGCACCGATCGACGTCAACACCACCAGCATGGCAATCAACATCCCCACGACGCGGGTCTTCATTGCAAGCCAGTCTCGACTGAGCGCGTTAACCGGAGATGGATTCGCTTGGCGGCGGATGTAGGTTTGCCATAGCAAGATCAGCCCCGTTGCGCCAACCGTCACGCCAATCAGGGGCCTGAGCAAAGCATTGGCTTGCTCTGCATCGAGCACAGTCATCAAGACCACCCCGAAGACCAGCCCAAGCGCAGACCCTTCAAGCAGCCGACGCAAAATCACACCATTAATATTACCCGAACGCCGATGCGCCCAAACGCCAGCAGACTTGGTGATTGCCGCAAAGCAAAGGTCTGTACCGACCGCCACCAAAGGGGGATATCCGAGCCAGAGGGTTAGAATCGGTGTCATCAGCGAGCCACCGCCGACCCCAGTCATCCCCACCATCACGCCCACCACTGCGCCAATCAAAATTAAGCTCAGCCAGTCCAACACAACCACCGAAATCAAAGGGTCCAATGGAAATGCACTCAAATGAAATTGGCGAGAATGTAGCCTCAAGCAGACACGGCGGCAAACAATTTATTCACTGACAGTGACGCTAAACACGCACCAAGAATTGCTACACTAGCGCTTTGTCACTTACGTCGCCTTGGAGAGACCATGAAAACCAAAAAACTCGGCCGCTCAGACTTAGAAGTCACACAGCTTTGCCTAGGTTCCATGACCTGGGGCAGCGTGCAAAATGATGAAGCCGATGGCCATACCCAAATCAGCCACGCCTTGGCCAATGGGATCAACTTTATGGACACCGCCGAGATGTATCCGGTCAACCCTGTCAGCGCAGAGACCTGCGGCAACACCGAAATCATCATCGGTAATTGGTTCGCCAATAATGGTCAGCGCGATAAATGGATCGTGGCCACCAAAATTGCAGGCTACAACAAAGCCTTTATCCGCCCCGGCCAAACCATCAACGAAAAAACCATCGTCGAAGCCGTCGAGGGCTCACTCAAACGCCTACAAACCGACTATATCGACTTGTACCAATTGCATTGGCCAGACCGCGGCTCATACCATTTTCGCCAGAATTGGTCATTCGACCCCACCGCTCAGCCGCGCGACCAAGCCCAAAACATGGAAGCCGTCCTTCGAGCTGCCGACCGATTGGTAAAAGAGGGCAAAGTCCGTTATCTTGGCCTATCAAATGAAAGCGCGTGGGGCACCGCAAAATGGCTCGAAGTCAGCGAAAAATTCGGCCTGCCACGTATGCAAACCATCCAAAACGAATACTCTTTGCTCTGCCGACTTTACGACAACGACCTCGGTGAGTTATCACACCAAGAAGAAGTAGATTTGATCTGCTACTCCCCGCTGGCATGTGGGCTTTTGAGCGGCAAGTATGCCGATGGCACCATCCCCGCTGGCACACGTCGCAGCCTCAACGAAAACCTCAATGGCCGCATGACCGACAACGCGGTCAAAGCCATCGACGGCTACCTCGCCGTCGCCGCCAAATACGGACTCAACCCCACCCAAATGGCGCTGGCCTGGTGCATGCGCAGGCCATTTATGGGTTCGGTGATCTTCGGGGCGACCAGCATCGCGCAGCTCGATGAAGTCATGGGCGCCGATAGCTTAGAGCTCAGCGACGAGGTAATGACCGAGATCGCAGAAGTTCACAGAACTTATCCAATGCCTTATTGATTTTTCGCGCAAATTTTGTGCTGGCGGCAACATCAAATGCGTGTCGCGAGCACTCTGCGTTCGCAGCAGATAATGACGGATCAAGAGGCTGTATTCTAACGACCCAAAAGTCGAAATATCGCAACACCCCAAGTGCCAAGCGACTAACTTGCCAGCTTACGAAAGACCCACTCCAATGGGCCGGATCTAAAAAACTTAAGCCAAGCCACACTAAAACCCACGCCAAACAAACAAAATACCAGCGAGGCCAATAATGAGACCTCGATACTTTGCCCCTCTAAACGCCCCAGCACCTCAAGCACCCCCATCCCAAGGACAACATGTGCCACATACAAAGTCAGCGATAGCTGTCCTGTGACATATAGCCACTGTGTGATTCGGCTCTGGGCGTAACGCTCTGACACCACCACACAGGCGACCAAAACGACAACCGCAGAACTGCTCGCAGATAACAGATACTGCGGCAGGGGCGGGATGATAGATGTTGACAACAAAAACGCGACCTCTTCACGATGGAGCACAGTGGTCGCACCCTGGCCCAATGAGTCGCGAAGAAAGTAAAACATCACTTCGGTCACCACCAACACCCCCAACGACCATACCACTAAGCTCTTGCGGACAGGGGTCTGCGAGAAATCTAAACGCCCCAACCACATGCCAAAAGTCAAGAATGCAGCCCACGGGAACACGGGATGAAACCCATTAAACAAAATGTGCCGCACCATACCGTCAATTGACCAGAAATTTTGATACGTCAGCGTCTGCCAGTTCCAATTCTGACCGTAATCGAAAAGTAACATCAGCACAGGAAACAACAGCATTATCGCGGCTGAAACCCACAACAGCCCGCGATCGTTAACCGTAAATACCATCGTCGCAATGAGAAAATAAAACCCATAGAAATGTAGAATATCCGCTTCCCAAATCGGGACATAGGCCAGCCCCAGCACGATCAGTAGCAAGGCTCGCTTGACCAACAGCCAGCGCGCGCGTGCAATGACGGAAAGATCTGAGGAGACGCGTGCAGCATTGGTTAAAAAGGTAACGCCAACCCCAGCGAGAATGACAAACAGCGCCGACGCTCGACCTTCAAATAACGCCGAAAATTGCACCAGCACAGCGCTGCCGGTGGTGGCTCCCATGGCAAGCTTAAAATTCACGATCACCATTCCAAAAATCGCGAGCGCACGGGCAACATCAAAACCAATCGTCCGTTGTTTCATCGTAATCCCAAGGTAGGAAAAATATTAGTAGACAGTGCTTCAGTAACGGCTCAATCTTTGGGGGCTCAGTGCTGGTGTGTCTGCGTGGCGACACAGTTGAGGTTGTGTGTCACCTTTGCAAGTTGAGCCTGAACCTGCCTTTCGAAGCATAAAGCACTCCACCCAAAAAGTTCAGCTCATTTGCAAGGAACCAGAAGTTTAGGCAGTTAACTTAGCGTGTATCTCTGAGACCTTTTCTTCAAGTGTGTGTCGTGTGAGCAAGTCAGCGACTGCCAGACTCAAACCCATGGAGCAGATAGGACAGCCCCCTTAAAATGAGGCTAGCCTGCGCTGTAGGCCAAGCCTTCAACCACAGCAGCAAACACGTTATGACTTTGCGTCTTGGCCGCAGGAAAATGCTGACCAACCTGTCGCTGCACCATATCCATCAAGCTTGAACCGCCCACTAATAAAACATCAGAAACATCGGGATGCTCCTTAGCAATCGCAGCCAACACTTTTTGCATGCGCCGCTCACAACTGGCCAGCGACTCGGACAGCTGTCGATAGCTGAGGCCGATATTCAGGTCCGCCTCGATCAGTGAAAGATCAATTGAGGAGGCAGCATCCGGAACGTTGGCCTTAATTTTGGCGGCTTCCACTTGGGCGGCGATGTCGTGGCCGAGCTCTTCTTCCAGCACGCATTGTAATCTAGCGAGTTTGTGCGGCTCGGTGGCCATGGCATGCCAATCGTCGACTTCAGCGCGAGTTTGGGCGTTGTACAGCTGCGGGATGCGCTCCCAAGTGGCGAGTTCGACAAATAGCGAGGCTGGCATCGGGAGCTCACCCTCAACCATGGCACGCTTTAGCGTGCTGCCATGGCCCAGCTCGGGCATCACGTGATTGAGGCTCAGCTCACGGTCAAAATCAGTGCCGCCCAGACGGATACCCTCGGAAAGGTGGATATCGATCTCGCCATTTTGCACCTTAAACACAGTGAAATCGGAGGTGCCGCCCCCGATATCCACCACCAATCCCTTGCCACTGAGTAGGATGTCTTGCTGGACGCAGCGAGCCGCTGCTTCGGGCTCGGGCAAGAAATCAACAGATTCAAAGCCCGCATGAAGATAGCAAGCGACAAGATCGTCTGCGGCCGCTGCATTGCGTGCATCGTCGTCTGAGTGAAACTTCACGGGTCGGCCCGAGAGCGCTCGGGTAATCGGCTGGCCGAGTTGCGACTCGGCCTCGCGGCGCACAAACGCCAACAGGTTGCCAATAATGTCGACGAAGGTCATGGGCCGGCCGTTGAGAATGCGCGTTTCGTGCATCAGCGGCGTACCGAGCACGCTTTTGAGGGCTTTCATATAGCGCCCGGCTTCGCCGTCCAGCATCATTCGGTTGGCCGTGTTGCCGTAGTGCACTTTGCGATTTAGAGCGTCGAAAAACACCGTGGTGGGCATACTGGCATCGCCGCCCAAAATAATGGGCTTTGGCACACTCGACTCAAGCACCGCTGCAGCGGTATTCGAGGTGCCAAAATCGACGGCGAGGACAGGGCTCGCCACTAGCGCAGCGCGTCGATTCGCGCTTGGGATGATGGATGCGAGCTCAAGAATCCGCCACCTGTGTCACCGTCTGCTAGGAGCACCATCAACGACTGACGCATGGCATCTGGGTTGACGCCGCGCTCGCGCAAAAACGCCACCGCAAATCGATCAGAGGCCAGCTCATCCTGCTGTGAAAAACGCGCATTCAGGGCCACTTCGCTCAGCTCGCCGACCATGCCTGCCGCCAGCGCGCCAGACTCTGTGCTGGCAATGGCTTGGCGCACCCCGCGCGCCAACATGGCTTTGCGCATTTGTTGATAAGAATGTTCTTGGACAACATGGCCGATTTCATGGCCAATGACCGCGAGCACTTGGTCATCGCTCATTCGATCCATTAAGCCGGTGTGCACCCGTACCGAGCCATCCGGCGTCGCAAAGGCATTGATCGAATCATCGATATACACCGCAAAATTCAATGCCAAACCTTGGTACTGATCCAAGCCTTGGGTCAATCGCGCCAAGCGCTGTGCATAGCGAGTACCGGCGGGGGCAATCCGCGCCTGTCGATCAAGTTGGCGTACCGCCATTTTGGATTGCGCTTGCACTTGCGCTTTGTCGAGCGTGGCCGCTTCAAGTACCGATCCGGCACCGGCGACGAAGGCATTGTTAAGATCAGTGGTGCTGCAACCGGATGCGGCATACAACGCCGCGCCACAGATCATTGTCGACCAAATCTTCATACGATCTCCATTAGAAAAGCGGGCCTTGGCCCGCTTGAATGGGGTTATTTTAACGCCGACGTCTGAACTGATAGCGAATATTGCTACTGCGCCCAGTGAGGATGTTGAAGCCGACAATCAAAAACGCGATGGCAATCAAGCCGCCGATGATCGCCAGCCCGATAAACGACAGCGGCAGCACCACAAAAATGACAATCGCCGTCGCAACGACCGCCATCACGGCGATCTTAAGCTTTTGCTTCCAGCTTGGCACCGTACGACCGGCACGTTCCTCGTAGACCACTTCGCCATCTTCGATGATGACGGTGGTGCGCTTGGTTTCGTTTGGGTCGTGTTGCTGCATAACGCCTCTCTATTTGACGACGAGGTTCACGAGCTTGCCCGGAACCACGATCTCTTTGACCAAATTGCCGTCCTCAAGAAACTTGGCAATGGCAGGATTGGCTTTGGCAGTGGCGAGTACAGATGCTTTATCCGCGTCGGCGGCCACGTCGATTTTGCCGCGCAACTTGCCGTTGACTTGCACCACGATCTCCAAGCTATCGCGGGCCAACGCAGACTCGTCGACTGAGGGCCAAGTGGCCTCGGCAATAATGCCGTCATTGCCCAAAATTCCCCAAAGCACATGACAAATATGCGGGGTTATGGGCGACAACATCAACAGCAACATACGTAAAACTTCGTGCGCCACAGCTTTGCGGTTGTCATTGCTAAGCTCAAATTTTTGCAGATCGTTGCTCACTTCCATCAATGCGGCGATGGCGGTGTTAAACGCATAGCGACGACAATAGTCATCAGTCACTTTGCCCAGCGCTTCGTGTGCTTTGCGACGCAAATCCTTGCTCTCTTTGTCGAGTTTGGCGGCATCCACCGCAAAGGCAGGCTCAGTGGCCAGCTCGACCGCTTGACGCCACAAACGGCGCAAGAAACGCTGCATGCCTTCGACACCAGACTCACGCCACTCCAGCGATTGCTCCGGCGGCGAGCCAAACATCGAGAACAAGCGCACGGTGTCCGCGCCAAACTTGCCAATCATGTCGTTGGGATCAACGCCATTGTTTTTGGATTTGGACATCTTCTCGATATTGCCGACGGTGACAGGCTGACCGTCGGCGGTGAGCTTGGCACCCACGATGCGACCGCGCTCGTCGTGTTCGACTTCGACTTCGGTGGGGTAGAAGTATTTCTTGCGGCCATCCACTTCACGATAAAAGGTCTCAGAGACCACCATGCCTTGGGTGAGCAGATTGGTGCAAGGCTCGTCGCTGGTCACCAAGCCGATATCGCGCATCAGCTTGTGGAAGAAGCGGAAGTACAACAAGTGCATTACCGCGTGCTCAATACCACCAATGTATTGATCGACCGGCAGCCAATAGTTGGCGCGATCGTCGAGCATACCGTCGGCATCGGGACAGCAATAGCGCGCGTAATACCAAGAGCTTTCAAAGAAGGTATCGAAGGTATCGGTTTCGCGCTTGGCTAGGCGGCCATCCGGGAAAGTGGTCGCCGCGAAGGTATCGCTGGTCTTTAGGGGGGAGACCACACCTGTAAACTCGGCGTCTTCTGGCAATATAACCGGCAGATCACTTTCGGCCACTGGGAATGGATTGCCCGCGTCATCGTAAATAATCGGGATTGGGCAGCCCCAATAACGCTGACGCGAGACCAACCAATCGCGCAGACGGTAATTCACCTTGCGCTCACCGCCAGCGTTGGCTTCTAAGTAGGTGGCAATCGCATCAAAAGCAGCATTGAAATCGAGGCCATCAAACTGCCCAGAATTCACAAGCTTGGTCGCGCCGCCTTTGGCCAGATAGGCCTCTTCGTCCAGGGTGACTGGCGATTCAGTGGAGTCGACGACCTGAACGATCTCGATACCGTATTTTTTGGCAAAATCGTAGTCGCGCTGATCGTGCCCCGGCACGCCCATGACCGCGCCGCCACCGTAGGTGATCAACACATAGTTACCGACCCACACCGGCACTTCTTCGCCAGTGACCGGATGAATCACTTTCAGGCCGGTATCCATGCCCTTCTTTTCCATGGTTTCCACCACGGCTTCTGAGGTACCGCTGCGCTTACATTCCTCACAGAATGCAGCGAGCGCTGGGTTGTTTGCTGCAGCTTGAGATGCCAATGGATGCTCGGCAGCCACGGCCATAAAGGTCACACCCATCACGGTATCGGGGCGAGTGGTATATACACGCACCTTGGCATCGCTACCTGCAACCGCCCAATCAAATTCCACGCCTTCGGAGCGGCCAATCCAATTGCGCTGCATGGTTTTGACCGACTCAGGCCAACCGTCTAGGTTGTCGATTTCGTTGAGTAGCTCTTCGGCGTAGTCGGTGATTTTAAGATACCACTGTGGAATCTCACGGCGTTCGACCGGCGTCCTACAGCGCCAGCAGCAGCCTTCTTCGACTTGCTCGTTGGCAAGCACGGTTTGGTCCACTTCACACCAATTGACGAAGCCACCCTTTTTGTAGGCGATGCCCTTTTCCACCAGCTTGGTAAAAAACCACTGCTCCCAGCGATAGTAATCGGGGCGGCATGTCGTGACTTCCCGCGTCCAATCGTAAGCAAACCCGAGCTGCTGAAGCTGGGATTTCATGTTGGCGATATTGGAATAAGTCCATTTGGCCGGATGCACGCCTCGGTCTATGGCGGCGTTTTCTGCAGGCATACCGAATGCATCCCACCCCATGGGCTGCATGACGTTAAAGCCCTGCATTTTTTTGAAGCGAGAGATCACATCGCCAATGGTGTAGTTGCGAACATGGCCCATATGCAGTGCGCCACTTGGGTAAGGCAGCATCGACATGCAGAAATATTTGGGTTTATTGGGGTCTTCGGTGACAACAAAGGTATTGTTGTCGGCCCAATGTGCCTGGGCTTCGCGTTCTACTTGCTCAAAATCGTAATGTTGCATTGTGAGTTCCAACTCAAGATCCGCCTATGATAGCAAGGCGGATGGGGTGTGGGCTATTTGCGATCGGCGTCCTGGCCGACGATGGCCTCGATATCGGCCACTGATTTGACGCAGTCTGCGGTGAGATTTTCAATGCCATTGGGCAGGATATGGATATTGTCCTCAATACGCACACCGGTGTTTCTAAAGCCTTCGGGCACATCGACACCGTCATCGATATACAAACCGGGCTCAATGGTCAGCACCATCCCTGGGGCCAGCGCCCTTGATTGACCGTCGAGCTTGTATTCGCCCACATCGTGGGTGTCAAGTCCAAGCCAATGCCCGAGGCTATGCATATAAAAACGCCGATAAGCTTGCGATTCGATCAAATCGTCAACCTTGCCTTTGAGCAGCTTCAGATCGACCAAGCCCTCGGTAAGCACTTTTACCGCTAACTCATTGAGTACTTGGAAGGTTTGCCCTGCATGCGTAGCCTCAATGGCCGCTTCATTGGCTGCCAACACCACTTCGTACAGCGCTTTTTGCTCGCCGGTGAATTTGCCGTTAATCGGGTAGGTGCGGGTAATATCCGAGGCGTAACACTGAAATTCAGCACCCGCGTCAACCAGCACCATATCGCCATCATGCAGCAGCTGGTTGTTCTCGATGTAGTGCAAAATGCAGGCGTTCTTGCCGCCGCCAATGATGGAGGTATAAGGCTCTTCGCAATTGGCATAGGCCAGCTCATAAGCCAACTCTGCACCGAGCTGATACTCCATCATGCCGGGGCGAACTTTCTGCATCATACGGGTTTGCGCCCGCACGGCCACACGCGCAGCTGCGCGCATCAGCTCAAGCTCATGCGCTGATTTGAGCAGGCGCATCTCATGCAATAGGGTCGATAGCGCCACAAACTCGCTCGGCGGCAATGCACCGGTGCGGGTGCGGGCGCGTATGCGGTTCACCCAACCCATCAAGCGCTGATCAAACTCAAAGTCGTCGCCCAATGCCGAGTAGACCTTGTCACGACCTTCGATCAGGCCAGGCAGGATGTCGTCGATATCGTCGATAGGAAAGGCATCGTCGGCGCCCACCCACTCACCGGCACGCTCGACGCCCATGATCACGCCGTCCCATCGCTCCCGATCGGGGTCGCGGTCGCGGCAGAACAAAATAAACTCGCCCGCCGCACGACCCGGCGCCACCACCATCACGGCATTGTGCTCATTAAACCCAGTGAGATAGAAGAAATCGCTGTTCTGGCGGTAGCGATGGTGACCATCGCCGTTGCGCTTGACCTGCGGCGCAGCGGCCACAATGGCAATGCTGTCTTCACCGATCAAATCGGCCAGCTGACGGCGGCGCGCGGCCGTCTCATGTTTGTGCAATGCGTCCAGCATCAATGCTTTGTCTCCGCGACAATATGTTTGGGTTTGAGCTCTGCGTGCAGGAGCCGAATCGACACCGCCAAGTAGTCGGACAACTCCTCAAACGCGTCTTCATTGTCCTCGCCTTCGGTGGCCTCGATATGGCATAGCTGCGTTAAATCTTCGATGATTTCTTGGGTGTCTTCAATCAAATCGACACTGGCATCCACCCCACCAGCCGCCAGCCCGAACAGCACGCCGCGACTGAGATCCGCCAATGCTGCTGTCCGCTGCTCGATATCGGCCTCATGCGGCAATAACAAGGGCAGCTCGAACTCGTCATCGCCGATGGTTTTGGCCGTGGCCACATGAATATGCGCCAAACCTTTGAGCGCTTCTTGGTAGGCCGAGTCGGGGGTTTCTACCATCGGCATAAACTCGTTTATCCACTCCATAAAGCCGGGGTGCCCTTTGGCCGCCATCAGGCCCAGCAAAATGCCGTGCACCTCAGAGGCTGGATGATCACACTCCGCCGACGCGAGCAGCGATTCAATTGTTTGGTGTTGAGGTAATTTTGCCATCGTCATAGTGTAAACCGACTCGCAGGATTGCACCCAGCCTCGCAAAGACTTTTTTGGCTTCGCCACTCGGCGAATGGCGCAAAATTGCGCTAATATTGGACAAATCGACATCGCGTACAGACCTGCATTATGGCAAGCCAAAAGCAAGCACTGCTCCAAATCGCCAAGCTTTCCGACAAAATGGAAGTGTTGGTCGAGGAAATCCAACGTTTACAGGAAGAGAAACGTACGTTACAAAACGAGAACAAAGCGCTATTGGATGAGCGCAAATCGCTGATCGAGAAAAACGAACTGGCACGTTCACGCGTCGAAGCCATGATTAGCCGGTTGAAAACTATGGAGGACGAGGCATGAGCAGCAAAACCGCCGTCGCGGTGAAAATTCTCGATCGTGAGTACAAGCTCGCCTGCGAACCGGGCCAAGAAGACAACCTCAAACTTGCCGCCGAAGAGTTGGTCAGCCGCCTCAAAACGGCTATGCGCCAACCTAACGTCACCAGCGAAAGAGCCGCCATTCTGGTCGGTCTCAACTTAGCGCACGAGCTCATGTTGCTTGAACAAGGCAATGAGGACTGGGCTTCGGTTAAAGAAAATCTCGACGAACTAGAACGACTTGTCGATAGCGGCATCGCCAATGCTAAACATTACAAATCCTCTTGATGGGTAAGGCGCCCGCATCAGCGGGTGCACCTTCGCCGCATTCACGCCTAGAACACTTCACGCCAAACCGCACAAAAATCACCAAATTTCCCACACACCAAGATGTGAGGTCTATACTTTCGCCCTGGTGGCTCTGCGGCTTTTGCCATGGTGGGGTTATCCTTGGGCCTTAATACTTTACCCAGGAACTTTCCATTCAGTCGGTGTGCATGCTCGCTACGGGGAGAAGCCTAAAGCCTGATTCGGGGGTTCCGCCCTGAACCTTAGGTTCAAGGTGCAAAGCCAAGCGGAGCTCGTGGAGTCACCTTTTCGTCGCACTTAGATCAATCGCTTTGAGGCGCGTGGCTATACTGCCGCCATGACAGATCAACACACCATCCGGCAGCGCATCAACGCAGAGCGGAAAGCACTCGATGCCGATACCCTTAGCCGTCACGCAGACGCCTGCGCGGCGCAAGTGAAAACGCTAATCCCAGATTCGGCGCTACTTAAGGTTGCAGCCTATCGAGCCGTGCGCGGGGAAATGGATCCAAAGCCCGCCATTGAATGGCTGTGGGCGCAGGGCCACCATGTATACCTACCGATCGTTGACGGCGAAGACATGCGGTTTGCCCGCTGGCACGCAGATCAGCCCTTGGTGAAACGCGGCTTAGGGCTCTATGAGCCAGATGTCCCTCGTGACGAATGGCTGCACGGCATGGATTTAGATGTCATTTTGGCGCCACTGGTGGCATTTGACCGTCGGTGCCAGCGCATTGGGATGGGTGGTGGTTTCTATGACCGAACATTTGAACCAAGACGCCAAGGCATCGCGACGCCAACGCTGATCGGCATTGCCCACGCGTTGCAAGAAACGCCTCAGATTGAGGCGCAAGACTGGGATGTACCGCTAGATTACATCGTCACCGAGGCCGAAATCATTCAGCGACCACTCTGAAACCCTTGCCTTTTGACTCCAACGCCGTCGCCTCGTTCGCCGCCACGATAATGGCCATCATCATAGAGTGCAGGTAGCAATCGGTCACAATCTCCGGCTGCTTGGCGTTTTGGCGTATCCCAAAGTTCATCCAGCCTTCGCCATCGGGCTCAGCGCGCATTTTGTCCAGCACTTCGCCTGCATATTGCCAAAACTTGCCCACCGCATGCGCCACTTCCAGCTGCTGTTCTGGCGTCGGCCCCAAGTGTTAACGGTATGCGCGACAGAAAACGCCTCGAGCTTTGGAAATCGTCTTCCGACGCCCAAAAAATGCAGCGCCACTGTCAACGGCACCTCGTAGAGCATGTCGACCACCAAATCGGCCTTGCCCCACGAGGTAAACGTATCGACTTTTCCACAGGTTAGGCGGCGGACCATCGCGTAGCCATAAGACATCAGCATTGCCATCCCTCGTCGCTAAACGGTGTTATTTTTTCGAGCGCAATTGAGGGCGAATAGGTTTGATTGTCGCGGAAAACCGACTTCACATCGTCGTAGCGACTAACCAACCATTAGCCCAGCTTAGGGGCAAAAGAGAAAGGCGCCAGCTCGCGAGACCACGCCAGTGTTTGTGCAGGATCGAACACATATTCCGCCGAAAATGGGGCGAAAGCTGCCGCCAAATCTGCGGTAGAAAAGGGGCAAGCAGTTTGAGTTGAGGAGTCCATTGCGGCGTTATGTCTTTATTGATCTATCCCTGAACTTACGACACAGCACAACCGAAAATCTAACCGACCTTCGTCAAAAAGATCGCCCTTGATCGTCAGACAAGGTCCACAAACCGAGCAAACACTCCGCCATGTCATCGCTGCGATTTGCATAAATCACGACATCGAGGCTCTCTTGACCATATTGATTGGCCAGCGAAACCATCTCGCCACTTTCGATCTCTTTGTGAACCATGCTAAACGGCAGCCAGCCCACGCCGAGTCCAGAGCGAACCATTTCTTTCATGCCGCTGGCAAATGCTGTTTGGCAAAAGGGATTGGCACTCAAGCCCGTGGTGCCAAAGGTACGATTGCCCTTTTTGAGCACCTCGGCAAAAAAGCTGCCATCGGGGTACACAATGCTGGGCGCATCCAAAGAAATTTCTCGATGCTCTTTGACGATGTAGCGAAGCGGCCCACCAACAACCGGAATTAGATAGTCGTGCCCCCACTCACCACGCATCACATTGGCGCCAAATTCAATGGGCTCAATACTCTCTGCTTGGTAACACAACAGCATAGTCGTGTCTCCGCGTAAGAACATCGCGACGCAATCGCTGAGATTGCCGGCTCGAATCCGAAAACGCACACCGGCAAAACGGGCCTTGGCACGCAAAGCCATACTGGGAAATGTCGAAAATACCGCTGTGTGCTGCGCCGCAATCGACACCACAGACGCAGCGGGGTCATGGTGCGCAATTTTCATCCTAAGTTCGTTTAAATGCGCCAAAAATGCACGAATTTCGGCTTCATTGTCGCCTAGCGCCGGGTTGATTTCGATACGGTTTTTCTGTCGATCCAAAATGTCGACACCGAGCCAATCTTCAAAGCTTCGAATGCGCCTTGAAAACGCAGGCTGCGTGATATGACGCCGCTGTGCTGCTCGAGTCATATTTCGCTCTTCGAGCAGCACCAATACATCATCCAGCCATCGAACATCCATCGCAAACCTCCTCTTGCCCATACAAATTGTACGAGTGAGCTTAATTTTTAGCACTGTTTTTTCTGATTGAGCTTTGCGACTGTTTGGCCAACCGCCCCACCCTTCAGGAGACCCAATTCGTGGCTGAGCAACAAACTACCGATTTAGATCATTTTTCCACCCATGCCTCAGAGTTAATACTGAGCCGCTGCAAAGATCTTTCAATCACGCTCGCCAAATTCCCGCGTACCGCACTCGGCCACCTGCCGACACCGTTGGAGCCGATGGATCGATTGAGCGAGAAACTCGGCGGACCAAGACTTTGGGTCAAGCGCGATGACTGCACAGGGCTATCATCGGGCGGCAACAAAACACGCAAGCTGGAATTTTTGATGGCCGATGCTGTACAACAGGGCGCGGACACCATCATCACTCAGGGCGCGACGCAATCAAACCACGCCAGACAAACCGCTGCTGCCGCTGCGAAACTCGGTATGGCTTGCCATATCCTGCTCGAAGATCGCACCGGTTCGGATGCCATCAATTACACCCTCAATGGCAATGTATTGCTCGACCGCTTGCACGGCGCCACTGTCTCCAAGCGCACTGGCGGCACCGACATGCAGCAAGAGATGGCGCAGATGGCAGATGCGCTTCGCGCCTCTGGCAAAAAGCCTTATGTCATTCCCGGTGGCGGCTCCAACCCAATTGGCGCACTGGGCTATGTCAATTGCGCCCGTGAGCTGGTCGAGCAAGCAGCCAACAGCGGCCTCAAAATCGATGCGCTCGTCCACGCGACCGGCAGTTCCGGCACACAAGCCGGTTTGGTCGCTGGACTCGCCGCCTTAAAAAGCGAGATCCACTTGTTGGGCATTGGGGTGCGCGCGCCACAAGAAAAACAAGAAACCATGGTCTTCGACCTCGCCACGCGCACGGCCGACTTGATGGCCGACGGTACACGCATCGAGCGCGACCAGGTTAGAGCCAACTGTGATTACGTTGGCCCCGGCTACGGGCTACCCACTGACGGTATGATCAAAGCCGTCAAGCTGTTGGCTGAAACCGAAGGATTGTTGTTCGATCCGGTCTATTCGGGCAAAGGTCTGGATGGGCTCATCGACCAAATCAAACAAGGCTATTTCGATGGGATGGACAACGTGGTGTTTTTGCACACCGGCGGTAGCGCTGCGCTATTTGGCTACGACCAAACCTTCGATCTGCCGGGCTACACCCACTAGAACCAAACGAACTCACCAAGGAGATAACCCCATGTCAATGAAACATTTGATGATTTCCACCGCACTACTGACCGCCGCCAGCGGCGCTGTGATGGCGGAGGACGTAAAAATTGGCGTCCCGAGCTGGACTGGTGCACAAGCGATTGCACATGTGCTCGGCGAAGTCGTCACCTCACGCATCGGAGGCACGGTGGATTACGTGCCGGGCAATAACGCCACCATCTTCCAAGCGATGGATCAAGGCAAAGGCGATATCGATGTCCATCCAGATGTCTGGCTACCTAACCAAGAGAGCTTCACCAAGAAATACGCGGATGACGCTGGCACCGTCACCCTGTCGTCCATGCCTTATGAAGGCAACCAAGGGTTTTGCGTCTCAAAGAACTTTGCCGAAGCCAATAACATTACCGATATCGCCGATCTCGGTCGTCCCGATGTCGCCGCACTGATGGACAGCGACGGCAACGGCAAAGGTGAAATTTGGATTGGTGCACCGGGCTGGGCCTCGGCCAATGTCAACGAAGTCAAAATGCGCGACTATGGCCTACTCGACTTCCTAGAGCCAATTCGCGCCGAAGAAGCCGTAAAAACGGCGCGCATCAAAGACAGTATCGCCAAAGACGAAGGCTATGCCTTCTACTGCTACAAGCCACATGCGGTCTGGTTTATGTTTGATGTGGTGATGCTGACCGAACCCACCTACGACCCAGAAAAGTACAAAATGGTGCAGCCCTCGGATGACGCGGACTGGTATGAAAAATCATACGTCGCCTCTAAAGATGCGCTCAAGCAAGTCCAAATTGCTTGGTCCAACTCATTAGGTGAGCGCTCACCCGCGATCGCCGAGTTCTTTGCCAACTTCCAGCTCACTGCAGATGATGTCAGCAGCTTGGCCTACGAAATCAGCGCCAAAGACCGCGACCCTGCCGACGTGGCAGCAGACTGGGTCGCTGCCAACACTGATCGCGTCGACGCGATGCTGGGACTCTAAACGCAACACCTCTCGCGGCGCAGCACTGAGGCTGCGCCGCTTCTTTTTCAGACCCCAACGAGGCTATACCTGTGACGCAAGAGACGGTCATCGAAATTTCAAATGTTTGGAAGATCTTCGGCGCAAACCCCGACATTACGCTAAAAGCCATCCGC
This sequence comes from Gammaproteobacteria bacterium, assembly GCA_013373515.1. Classification (GTDB taxonomy): domain Bacteria; phylum Pseudomonadota; class Gammaproteobacteria; order JABXHR01; family JABXHR01; genus JABXHR01. Next base: position 34,037 of record JABXHR010000123.1, read on the forward strand.
GAACGCGGGCTTAGCAAGGCCCAAGTCCTGGCAGAGCTCAACGCCGCAGTCGGCGTGGCCGATGTGAGCTTCGACGTCAAACGAGGTGAAATCTTCTGCATCATGGGCCTGTCTGGCAGCGGAAAATCTACCCTCGTACGCCACTTTAATCGCCTACTAGAGCCGACCGACGGCAAAATCATTATCGAAGGCGTCGATGTGATGGCCTTATCGCCGCGCGAGCTACAGAAATTTCGCAACGAAAAAATCGGCATGGTGTTTCAAAACTTCGCACTGATGCCTCACCGCTCAGTGCTCGACAATGTCGCGCTGCCCTTAGAAATTCGCAAGGTACCCAAAAATGAGCGCATGCGCCAAGCTGCGGCCATTCTCGATATCGTCGAACTCGGCCCGTGGGGGGCAAAGTTTGCACACGAGCTATCCGGAGGGATGCAGCAAAGGGTGGGGCTAGCGCGCGCGCTGGCCGCAAACCCCGATGTTTTACTCATGGATGAGCCATTCTCCGCACTCGACCCCTTAATTCGCCGCCAACTGCAGGACGAGTTTATCGGGCTTTCCAAAGTGCTGAAAAAAACCACGATCTTCATCACCCACGACCTAGATGAAGCTGTGCGTATCGGCGATAGAATCGCCATCATGCGCGACGGCAAAATGGTCCAAATGGGCACCGCTGAAGACATCGTAATGAACCCCGCAGACGATTATGTGGCAGATTTTGTCGCGGGCATTTCTCGCTTGAAGGTCGTGCATGCCCACGCGGTCATGCAGCCGCTTGAAGGCTATTTGGCCGACTGCACCACTCTGCCCGCAGATCTAAACCGAGTCGGCGCAGATGAAAACCTCAGCACACTGATTAACCTCGCCATCGATAACGACAACCCCATTCTCGTCGCCGACGGCGCAAAAGACATTGGGGTTATTACCCGCAAAGACCTACTACGCACCGTTATCGAAGGGACGGAGGTTTCATGAGCACAGTGAATAAAAACCCGTTGCAAGACACCCAAAGCGAAGCCGCTCAGGCCTATGCCGCCGAGCGCCGCGAGGACATTCGTACATTCGTGCGCACGCACCCTGACTATTACATCCGCAACTTCGAGAAAATCGGTGCCTCCGCCCGATTTAACCCGACATTCAATGCATTTGCCGGTTTGTTTGGCCCCATCTGGTTTGGCGCGCGCGGTTTGTGGGCTTGGGCATTGAGCTTCCTGATCCTAGAGGCGGTTGCGCTGGTTCAAATCTCTAGAGGGCTGTTTGGCAATCTTGCCGCTGATGCCATGGCGCGCATCGCCTCCATCGAAGGCACCTTAGAGCTGCGGCGCAAACAGCTCGCTGCAGCCATCGAAAACAATTCCGACCGCGTGGATGCCTTCCAGCGCACCGTCGATTCCTTGGAGGCCAATATCGGCGGTATTCGCGCCGAAGCCGAAGCAATGGCCGCCGAGGGCCCGATCATCGCACTGACGGGGCTATGCATTCTCATCGTGGCCAAATTGGCCCAATCGTTGGTGGCCAACACCGCGCTGGAGAGCCGCTTTTCACATTGGCAAAGCAATCGCAGCCTCAGTCATGGACTGCCTATTGGGCACGTGGTGTTTAGTGCAATCTTTATTGTGGCCATCGTCTGCGCCGCCATGCTGCATTACAGCTTCCCCGGGCGGTTTGCCATGTTGAGCGACTTCCCGACCAACCCAGACATTCGCCTAGTGAGCATCGACGGTGTAGAAGCCTTCTTCAACTGGACCATTCTCAACGGCGAAGCAGTGTTCGACACCATCACCTACTGCATCCGCATCGTGCTTGATGCACTAGAAGTGGTGTTTGTCAGCACCCCTTGGGTGGTGATTGCGAGCTTGATCATCTTACTTACCTGGCTCACCGCTGGCGTGCGCATGGCGATCTACTCCAGCGCCTTTTTGGCCTATATGGGATTACTCGGCTTCTGGGAAAAAGCCATGACCACCCTTGCCTTACTCGGCACGGCCGCCTGCTTGTCGATTTTGATCGGCATACCACTTGGGATGTTTGCCGCCAGACGCCGCCGCTTTTACGCCTTTATCCAGCCCATCATGGACTTTATGCAAACCATGCCCGCATTTGTCTTTATGATTCCCGTGATCGCCTTCTTTGGCACCGGCAAACCCGCGGCGGTCGTCACCACCATGATTTTCGGCGGCACCCCCGTGGTGCGACTCACGGTCTTGGGACTGCGCGGCGTCCCCGAAAGCGTCCGCGAAGCCGCTATTAGCTTTGGTGCCAATAAATGGTACTTATTGACCAAAGTCGACCTACCACTGGCAAGCCCATCGATCCGAGCGGGCATCAACCAAACCATCATGCTCTCACTGGCCATGGTCGTCGTCGCGTCACTCATCGGCGCAAAGGGACTGGGCGAAGACGTACTTGAAGCACTGCAGTACGCCAATGTCGGCCAAGGCATATTGGCCGGTTTCTCCATCTTATTCTGTGCCATGATCCTAGATCGCATTGTGCAGGGAGCACGCAAATGATCCCTTTGGTATTGGTCCACGGCTTTATGGGCGGATCGGCGCAGTGGGAACACAGCATTGACCGCCTAGAAGAGCATCTAGACATCATTGCAGTGGATTTGCCCGGGTACGGCAAAAACGCCCACCTAACCCCCATCGATAGCATTGTCGGTTTCGCAGACTGGGTCATTGATCACCTCAAACAACGCGGCGTGCGCCAGTATCACCTGCTCGGGCACTCCATGGGCGGCATGATTGTGCAAGAAATCGCGCGCCGAGACGCCGACGCGGTTCAAAAATTAGTCCTCTACGCCACCGGTGCCAAAGGTGTAATGCCGGGGCGCTTCGAGACCATTGCTGAAAGCAAACGCCGCGCCGCCGAGGACGGCCCAGACGCCACCGCCCGGCGCATTTCGGCCACTTGGTTTTTGCAGCTAGACAAAGCCGCGGGTTATAAGCACTGCGCCCAAGTGGCACAACACTCAACCATTGGCTCAATTGACGCAGGACTCACGGCCATGGAAAACTGGGATGGCAGCAATGCCCTTGGCGATATCACCCAACCCACGCTCGTGCTCTGGGGCGATCGCGACCGAGCTTATTTGTGGCCGCAAATCGAAGCACTGTGGCAGCACATCCCGACTACCAACCTTGCGGTGGTGCCCAACTGCTCCCATGCAGTGCACGCAGAAAATAAGACGATTTTTCAGCAGCATCTAATCGATTTTTTGATGGACTAACATGCAAGCTGTACCCACAGCTTGCGCGCTAGATCAGACAAAAAACGTCGCATACACAATAAATGCTATCAAGCACAAAATGACCAATCCGGTTACGATGCCACTATTGGATTTAATACGTGTATCTTCGTTGGACTGAACGCTTGAGGACGAATGCCTTTCGTATACTGGCTCGCTGTCGATAGGTTCAAGCGGTTCAGCATCGATAACCTGACCCGAAGTTGGCACAGGCCCTTCATAGTCGAAAATTTCATACCCGCCCTGACCATCAACCTTAATCGATCTCGAGATATACACTGCGCTCTTAAGCGGTATATCCATCCTCTCATGAAGCGCCTTCACCGCCTCAAGTGTCCGACCCTCCGTCATTAAATCGATAATATCTTGGTCTATTTCAATATCCTTATCCATATCAAATCCTTTTAAAACAAAATCAGCCGCCGTGCCAGCTCTTGCTGGAGACTTTACCATTCTCGTCAACGCGAAAATGAGTATTTTGACTATAAATCCCCATGCACCCGTTGATTATTACATATTTTCCTGAGGCTCAATAGAGCCCATATCCGCCCTCAAGATCAAAGACAATGAAATTATCAATAAAACTATGCATCGACTTCATAAAATAACTTCAACTCATGCTTAGGGTAAAAAATCTCTCGGACCTACCAAATTGTGAGTAAAGAAGATACTTGGTCGCAAGTCGACCTTTAACGCAGCATTATGCTCCACAATCTAGCTCAATAACCACTCCGTTTTCAATGACAGCTTTTAGGCTCTGCGCTGCCCCGCCTCCGGCAAAGTAATAAGTATCCCCTGATTTTAAAACCGGCATACCCAGATGAAAATACAATTCATTCTGCGCTATGCCAGTTTGAAGGGATTCACATATTGCAATATTCCTATAGCTTGGCTTACAGCTCTTATCCCGAGCGCACTGACGATGTATGCAGTAATCACCATTGCTGGCCCACTTACCATCCGAATAAAGACACGCGCCCTGCAAAAATAATCTATTCGCTGGCTGCCAATAAAAAACAGCAATAGCAGAAATTGCAAAAACGATAATGACCAATAACTTCAATTTACTTTTACTAAAAAATAAACATCGAAACACGTTTAGCCCGACCCAGCCCTTCCTTAGCACTGTTTGAATTTCGCCCTCTAGCATTGCCCACACTTAAAGCAAAGGCATGATCAGTTCGGCGTCCAGGCCAGTATTGATCATTTCTACCAAGGCAATGACCCTGATTCCATGCAAAGATAGTCCCGGTTTTCGATTTTTTTATTAACGATCAGCTCACTTATTAGCTCTGCCGATTTTTCCGGTGTCATATGGGCATCTTTTGGTGCCATTTTGGTAAGGAGTCGTCCAGGATGGATCGCTGCCACTCTGATACCATCTGCTTCCAAGTCATCTGCCAAACAGAGAGTAAGCATGTTTTGAGCAGCTTTACCTATTCGATACGAGTAGGAACAACCAGAACCTTGCGCTGCTCCTGACGCCTGCATTGACATCGATCCACGCCGAGAGCTTATATTAACGACCAAGGCGTTGTTAGATTTACACAGTGCAGTATGGGCACCTTTAACGGTAGAAAAAACACCTAAGCAGTTTGTTTCAAAGGCTGAAGAAATCTGCTCTGTAGTCGCAGAGTCAAGACTGGAGCCTTTGCTACCTGAACCTGCATTATTTATCACTACATCGATCGATAAGTCGCCCAAGAAACCTTTGACCCTTAATTCATGCTCCGGCGACCGGACATCTGAAATAAGAATACTTGCTTTGGGGAATTCCTTTAACAACTCTTCTTTCGCATCAGAACTTCTGACAAGCAAAAACAAGGTCCACTGATAGCCATTGAAGGCACGCGCAAGTTCTCGCCCAAGCCCTCTTGAAGCTCCAGTGATTAAAATTCTAGGCAATTTAGTTGACCTTTAATGCCTAAGGCAGCTGTTAGAGAAGCGCATCAGCTGCCTTCGTTTGTTATAGATTTCTTATGATATAACTCAATTTTGACAAGCGCCCAAGGAGTGCAGAAAACGACAAAAAATATCAGTAAACCCATGATGACTCCAAAAATTGGGTAATTCACTGTTGAAATGATTAATGCTATAACCCCGAGAATCAATCCAACAAACCTTCTTCGGATAATTAGCCACATCGCAAATGACATCGTCAGCATACTTGCAAGCTCAACGTGCTTATTTAGATCAGAGCGTCTTGGGTCATACAATAGATCAGGAAACCCAAAGAATAGATTTAGGAATGTCAAACATACGCTACCAGCAAAAGATACCAATAAAATCCAACCTAGGTAATCGCTTACTCTGAACCAAATTCTAGTGAGAGTCGTCACGCAGCCATCCTCTATAACGCCCGGCTATGGCGCCGGAGTGCAGTTGGAATTTTTTGTGGTATCCACCACAAAAAAGGCCGACGGAACGGAGGTCGCCCATGAGCCGATTGTTATGTGAACTAGCCGCGATCTGCGGGATGGTTGACACCGTCATAAGTTGGAATACCGTTTATTTTTAGAGGATTAATGCCCTCCAGACAGGCCACATTAAAACCGTACTGACTGGGATTAGAGCGGCGCTGGTGGTGCGTATAAATGCCACAGTTGGAGCAAAAAAAGTGCTTCGCGGTCTTTGTGTTGAATTGATATAGCTTCAGTGTGTCGGCACCACGAACAATTTTGATATCTGACAATGGCACCGATGCAACAATAGCTCCTCTTCGGCGACACAAAGAGCAGTCGCAACGACGGACGTCTACCAAGCCAACAGGAAGGCTCAATTCAAGTTCGACCATGCCACAGTGGCATGTAGCCTTATGTTTAGCTCGAATTGGCACTCCATCAACTTCGGTTAAATTTATTGCCATACTTTAATCCGTGGGAGCACATAACAGTCGCTCTCAAGGGAATTTTTTCCCTCGAGAATTATTTATCCGTTTCCGTTGAGAATTGAAAATCAGAACACCCTCAACGCCCACGATATCAATATCTTAGAGGATTTCTGGTAGCTATACTACAGGGATATCGAGAACCTAAACTCCAGGAAACCTTTAGCGACAAAAAGGCAAAATCAAGCCGCTCGGCAAGTCTGCCGCACCAACCAAACAAACTCAGCCAGCGCGCCTTTAAAGCGCCCTTTTTCGGCTTTGTAGCACTCGGCTCGATCGAGCACATAACGCGCAGCATTTTGAGGGGTTACATTGGATGGCAATGACATTAACCATTCTAGGTAAACGCATTTTGCAGTGGTTTCTAGGGTTTTAGCGTCGCCGTGCACGGTGGCAAGACGATCGAAATATTGATGAAGATTAGACATGCCTCAAACCTCAGGGTTGAGGCGAGGTTTATTGGTGAGATCTTTTGATTTGCACCACTTGGACACCCCGCCAAGGTAAAACAATCGGTGGTAATCACCGTCATAACCTGGCAGGTCTCCTGACTTGGATGTCTGCAACACATTTCGCCTTCCCGCCGAAGCAGTGGCTGTGAAATGGTCTCGATCCTTACAGTTGCGGGGGCAGTGCTGGATTTTCACCAGCTTCCCTCTTAGCAGCGTAGTGCTGAACCAAGTATGGGCTGAGTATAGCGATTATTTTGTGACCGAGCGTCGCAATTGCGGCTAGCGCAGAAACGATAAATAGGCTTCGTTGTCGCTCTCTTCGTGGTACTGATAACCCAAGCCATCAATACAGGCCTCAAAAGCCGCACTATCGGCGGACGGCACTTGGATACCCACCAACACGCGGCCATAGGCGGAGCCGTGGTTGCGGTAGTGAAACAGGCTGATGTTCCAATTTGAGGCATCGGCGATGGTGTCGAGAAACTTGGCCAAAGCACCTGGGCGCTCGGGAAACTCAAACCGAAATACACGTTCGTCATTGATCATCGGGGCCCGTCCACCGACCATATGCCGGGTGTGCAGCTTGGCCACTTCGTTGTCGGTCATGTCCATTACCTCTAGCCCGTGTCGGTGCAGCGTATCGAGCAAGGCTTCGCGTCCGGCAACACCCATCACTTGTACGCCTACAAAGATTTTGGCGTCTTCGCTATCGGAAAAGCGATAGTTAAATTCAGTGACCTGTCGCTCCCCGAGCAATTGGCAAAATGACCGAAATGAACCGGGTTTCTCTGGGATGGTCACGGCGAGAATGGCTTCGCGTTGCTCGCCGATTTCGGCGCGCTCGGTCACGTGGCGTAAGCGATCGAAATTGACGTTGGCACCCGATGTGACCACTGCAATACGCTTGCCCTCCCATTGGTGAGCCGCGATGTATTTCTTGGCCCCCGCCAGCGCTAGGGCACCCGAGGGCTCCAGTATGGCGCGCGTGTCGTCGAACACGTCTTTGATGGCGGCACAGATTTCATCGGTATTGGCCGTAATCACTTCGTCGAGGTATTGCGCACAGACGCGGTGAGTCTCGGTGCCAGCAATGCGCACGGCGCAGCCATCGGCAAAGATGCCCACGGGGCCGATATCCACTGGCTTGCCTGCCTTAATTGCAGCTTGCATACAGGCTGCATCGTGAGGCTCAACCCCGATGACTTTAGTGTTGGGCCATAAGGATTTGATCAACACCGATACGCCAGCGGCCAGTCCGCCCCCGCCAATTTGCACAAAGATGGCATCTAGAGGCTCGGGATGTTGCTGCACGATTTCCATGCCCACCGTCCCTTGTCCTGCGATAGTGTGCTCGGCATCAAAGGGATGCACAAAGGCATAGCCATGCTGTTTTTGTAACTCGATGGCATGCGCATAGGCGTCGTCAAAGGCATCGCCGTGCAGCACCACTTCACCGCCGAGCGCTTTGACGCCCTCCACTTTGAGTTGTGGTGTGGTTTTGGGCATGACAATGACCGACTTTAGCCCCAAATGTTTGGCGCCATTGGCTACGCCCTGGGCGTGATTGCCCGCAGAGGCGCAGATGACCCCCGTTAGCGCCGGATCAGCTTGCTTGAGGTGAAAAATGGTGTTGTAGGCGCCCCGATTTTTAAAGGAAAACACGCTTTGCTGGTCTTCACGCTTGAGAAAAATCTCGTTGTGCAGTTTGCGGCTAATCGAATTCGCTTTTTGCAGGGGCGTTTCGATGGCCACGTCGTAGACGCGCGAGGTGAGAATTTTCTCAACGTAAGGATCCATGAGGCACAGCATTTGTGGAAAGCCTCAAGTGTGCCATATCGCGGGGGACAGTTCACCGTGCAAAGCGCATTTGCGTTAAACTACGGCGGTATTTTTTTGGGTGTGAGCAATGGATCAAGATCAAAAGAAGCAGTTGGTTGCAGAGGCGGCGATGGAATATGTCGAATCAGGCATGGTCGTGGGTGTCGGGACCGGTTCGACGGCCAACAAATTTATTGATCTATTGGGCAAGCGGGGCGACATCGAC
>JABXHR010000282.1 GCA_013373515.1 Gammaproteobacteria bacterium
ATCAACATACCGAAGATCCAAATGAGTTCACGAGGCTTCTTGTAAGAGCCGTACATCAATCCGCGCAGCATATGCAGATAAACAACCAAAAAGAACGCCGAGGCGCCGGTCGAGTGCATATAACGGACAAACCAGCCCCAGTCGACTTCACGCATGATGTATTCGACCGAGGCAAAAGCTCCGGGAATACCATTTACGTTGTGGAAACCGTCTGGTTTGTAGTTCATGGTCAATACAATGCCAGTCACGATCTGCATGACCAGCACGACTGACGACAAAATGCCGAAGTAATACCAGAAGTTGAAGTTCTTTGGCGCGTAGTAACGCGTCACATGGTATTCAAGCGTCTCGGTAAGCGGGAAGCGATCGTTGATCCAACCCATAATTCCGTTATGCTGACTCATTATGCCACCTCCGGATCTTCGCCAATCACAACGACCGTGTCACTCACGTAGCGATGCGGGGGCACCACTAGATTGGTCGGTGCAGGGACGCCAGCGTATACGCGACCGGCGATGTCAAATTTAGAACCATGGCAAGGACAGAAGAAACCGCCTTTCCAATCTGCACCCAAATCATCTGGCGCGAGTTCAGGGCGGAACGTTGGGGAGCAACCCAAATGCGTACATACGCCAACCAATACCATGTATTCGTCTTTCACCGCACGCGTCGCATTTTGTGCGTATGCAGGCTGTTGCGCCATGTCAGAGTTAGGATCCGCAAGGATGCCGTCAAGCGAAGGTAAGTCGGCAAGCGACTGCTCTGTACGGCGAACAATCCACACGGGTTTGCCACGCCACTCGACGGTGACTTTCTGGCCGGGTTCCAGCTTGGAAATATCGACCTCTACAGGTGCACCGGCAGCACGCGCACGCGCACTCGGTGCCATCGTACTGGCAAACGGAACGACGAGACCCACCACGCCGACACCGCCCACCACGATTGCGGTATTCGTCAAAAATCGACGTCGATTCACATCGAGCGCCGATTGATCAATCGAACCGCGTTGATTTAGATCACTCATGGGATCTCCAAAAACAACAAAAAATTGGGAGCAAAAATATCTCCAAAGTATAGCACGTTCAAAACTGGCTTTGGGATACGACTGAGATGGAATTTTCAGGCCGAGACACAGACGCTGAAGACTCAATCCAGGCGCCAACATGATTAGACTGGGTTGAAATCTTCCACGTATAGGGTGCGGATATCAAATTGCTCTGCCAAATGCTCGCCTAGCGCCTGCACGCCAAAGCGCTCAGTGGCATGATGGCCAGCGGCAAAATACTGAACGCCAAGCTCACGCGCCATGTGCGTGGTTCTTTCGGAAATTTCGCCCGACACGAAAGCATCAACCCCCAACTCAGCAGCCTGAGAAAGGTAATCCTGCGCGCCGCCGGTACACCATGCGACGCGCTGAATTGGGCCCACTGGGCCAACATGCAATGGCTCACGATCAAGCGCATGGGCTAATTGACCTGCGAATCCTGCCGTATCGGTTGGCGTAACCTCTCCCCGCCACAGCAAATTGGGAATTCCACCCGCCGCGCGCTGCTGAACCTGCGCGGCACCGATTGCACGCCCCAGGCCAGCGTTATTGCCGAGTTCCAAGTGCACATCTAATGGCAAGTGGTAACCCACCAAACTGATACCGGCTCGGATTAACTTCGCGATGCGCTGGCCTTTCATGCCGGTGAGCGCTTGTGACTCACCCTTCCAAAAGTAGCCATGATGCACCAAAAGCACATCCGCCTCATGTTCAATCGCTGCCTCAATCGCAGCCATTGACGCCGTGACAGCGGTGACCACGACCCGGGCCTCATCGCCCGACTCGACTTGCAAACCGTTCGGCGCGTAGTCTTTGATTTCTCCAGAGGCCAGCAGGTCATCACAATAAGAAACCAATTCTGTCAATTTCATGATTTAACCCCAAAGCGTGCCGCGGCCGACAAAGCATGGGCTTGCAACCCTTCAGCATACGCCAACTGCTCAGCACAGCGCCCTATGGCCTGCGCACCTTCAAGGTTGCAATGAATCACGCTAGAGCGCTTTTGAAAATCATAAACACCCAAGGGCGAGAAAAAGCGAGCCGAGCGTGACGTGGGCAGCACATGATTTGGCCCAGCACAATAATCGCCCAACGCTTCCGCGGTGTAACGCCCCATAAAGATTGCACCTGCATGGCGAACTTTCTCGGACAGCGCGCGAGGATCTTCAACCGACAGCTCCAAGTGCTCCGGCGCAATTTGGTTGACCACCTCGGCCGCCTGATCCAGCGATTCAACTTCAATAAAGAGTGCACGGTTTTTCAGTGACACTTCGATGACATTGGCACGGGCCATATCAGGCAGCAGCTCGAATGCACGCGCTTCAACCTGATCAAGAAACGCCGCATCAGAGGAAATTAAGATCGACTGCGCATCCTCATCATGCTCTGCTTGCGAGAACAGATCGTAAACAATCCAATCGATTTCCGTCTTGCCATCACACACCACGCATATCTCTGACGGACCTGCAATCATGTCGATGCCAACGCGGCCAAAAACCTGACGCTTCGCCGATGCCACATAGGCATTACCGGGCCCAGTGATTTTATCGACCGGCCGAATGGTCTCAGTTCCATAAGCCAATGCCGCGACTGCCTGAGCACCGCCTATCGCGTAAACTTCAGTCGCCCCCGCGATTTTCGCAGCGGCCAGCACCCAGTCATTGGCTTGCCCGTCCGGCATGGGTACGACCATCACAACCTCTGGCACGCCAGCCACCACTGCAGGAATTATGTTCATTAACACGGACGACGGATAAGCCGCTTTGCCGCCGGGCACATAAACCCCAACGCGATCCAACGGGGTTACCCTTTGGCCAAGCGTGTTGCCATATTCGTCTTCAAACGACCAATTCTCACCCTTTTGTCGCTCGTGAAACATACGGATGCGTTTTGCGGCAAATTGCAGAGACTCAAGATCAGTGGGCGCCAATCGAGCCACAGCATCGTCAAGCCGATCAGCACTGACAACCATGGCGTTCAAATCGAAAGATGGCCAGCGATCAAACTTTCGCGTCATGTCGACCAAGGCTTGATCGCCATTCAATTGAACATCACGAATAATGTCAGCGACCGCTTGCTCATGCGCCTGATCTGAAACCGCATGCCAGTCCGTCGCCCGCAACAAGTCGGCTTTGAATTCTGGCCTTTGAGCATTGAGTCGCTGAATCGTCATTGTTACCCCTTATTTCGACGCGCCGAGACCGCCGCCGC
>JABXHR010000224.1 GCA_013373515.1 Gammaproteobacteria bacterium
AAGCTAGCTTGAAAGCTGGCTTGTAATCACAGGAATAATCATGTCTGAAGACAATATTTTGATGGCGCAACGCCGCGAAAAACTTACGCAGATGCGCGCCGACGGCATTGCATTCCCCAACGATTTTAAACCCACTCATCGATCGGGTACGCTGCATGCGGCGCACGATTGGACACACGAGGGCGAGATCACCGAAGAGGCCAAGGATGCGCTGAAGGCACAAGCCATTGAAGTGAAAATGGCCGGACGCTTGATGAGCAAGCGCGTCATGGGCAAGGCCAGCTTTGCGCAAATCCAAGACGAAGACGGTCGGATTCAAGTGTATCTCGCACGCGATAGCCTTCCGGAGGGGCAGTATCCAGAATTCAAAGGCGGCGATATTGGCGATATTGTCGCGGTTGAAGGAACGCTGTTTTATACCAAAACCGGTGAGCTGTCGGTCAATGTCAGCCAATTTCGCACGTTGGTGAAGTCGCTTCGACCGCTGCCGGAGAAATTCCACGGCATTGCCGATCAGGAAATGAAGTACCGTCAGCGCTATGTCGACCTCATTATGACCGAGCAGACACGCACTACCTTTAAGCGCCGTTCTGCCATCATCAATGCAATGCGCCAGCTACTCAATGACGACGGCTACCTCGAAATTGAATCGCCGATGATGCAAGCCATTCCGGGTGGCGCCACAGCCAAGCCGTTTATTACGCATCACAATGCACTTGATCGAGACTTATATATGCGTGTGGCGCAAGAGCTTGCGCTCAAGCGTTGTATCGTCGGTGGATTTGAGAAAGTCTACGAGCTCAATCGAGTGTTTCGCAACGAAGGGCTATCGGCGCGCCACAATCCAGAGTTCACCATGCTGGAGTACAACGCGGCCTATGAGGACTATCAGACGTATATCGATCTGACCGAAGCGCTGGTGCGCGCAGCGGCAATGGCCGCCACGGGGTCACTGCAAATTGAATATCAAGGTGAAACCGTGGACTTGGCGCCAGCTTTCGCGCGCAAAACGATGCTGGAAAGTGTTTTGGAAGCAGTGCCAGAACTCACCGCAGAGGATTTTGACGACAGTGCCAGCGCTGTCGCTGCCGCCGCCAGAGTTGGGATCAAGGTGAAAGAGGGCATGGCGCCGGGATTGGTGCTGGTGGAGTTATTTGATGCCAAAGTTGAACACAACCTCCGTCAGCCGACTTTTATCACTGACTACCCGGTCGAGATTTCACCACTGGCTCGTCCGCGTGACGATAATCCGATGTTGACCGAGCGCTGGGAGCTGTTTTGTGTCGGGCGTGAGCTGGCCAATGGTTTCTCTGAGCTCAACGATCCGGAGGTGCAAGCGGAGCGTTTTGCAGAGCAGGTGGCGCAAAAGGATGCGGGGGATGATGAAGCGATGTATTTCGACCATGACTATGTTCGTGCACTCGAATATGGTCTGCCGCCAAACGCGGGTGGTGGCATTGGCGTTGACCGCCTAGTGATGCTGTTGACAGATTCGCCGTCGATTCGCGATGTGTTGCTGTTTCCACATATGCGTCCAGAGGCGACGCAGTAAGCATTCAACTCAAATGGCCGCACTCAGCGGCCATTTTTTGATTTAGTTTCAAGTCCTTAGCAATCGAGTGTTGCCGTTCACGGCATTTGAATCCCCGAATTTTGTCTGTCGCGTTGGAAAGTTACCTTTCTCGAGTTCAGTTGCAGTTCAATTTTAAAGTTATTTCTAGCTTCAGAAATATCCCCTATCTTATTGAAAAAATGATTTTTTTTATTTGACAACTTCCGTAGTGGTGCTAAACCTTTAACTGTGTTTGTGAATAGTGTGGAAGCAGTCTCGTCAGCCGGTCATCGACTAGCGCACAGCTGCAAAAGCGATTAATAAGGATCTACTAATGAGCGTTAAGACAAAAGCAATCGGATTAGCAGTCGCCTCTGTACTGGCGGTAAACGCCCAAGCTGACGGCGATTTTCAAAATAAATTTTACGTCGGTGGCGGTGCCGGTATTTCGATGGTTGACCCCCAGACAGATGGTACGGGTGCGACCGTTGACAAAGATCGCAGTACAGCGATTAAGGGATTTATCGGTTACGACATTGCGCCTAACTTGGCTGTCGAAGGCTACTATGCCGACCTCGGCGAAGCCGAACTAAAAGGCACCCGCAGCGGAGAGAGCCAAATGGGCTATCAAGTTGGCGGCGTCAGTGCGGTGATCTACGGCTACAACCCCGCTGGTCGTCAAGCGTTGAAAGACCGTGAGGGCCTCAACCTGTTCGGTAAAGTTGGCTTTGGCATGATGGAGAATGATCCCAATGCGCTAGCCGACGATGAGTGGCAGCGAGACAACGATACGCATATCGCCATCGGCGCAGGTGCGGAATACGGTCTCGACAACGGTATCGCGGTTCGTGGTGAAGTTGATTCTTACGACACTGATGCGAAATCTGCGACGATCAGTGTGCTCAAGCGCTTTGGCGGAATGGCGGCGCCAGTGGTTGAAGCGCCAGTTGTCATCGAACCTGAGCCACAGCCTGTCTATCCAGTGGTGGCCTATGTGGGCGACAGCGATAACGATGGCGTCAACGATGATATGGATGCTTGCCCGCGCTCCGCGCCCGGTGCTCGTGTCGATGCCGACGGCTGTTTGTTCGGAGGTATGCTGCCAGCGGTTAACTTTGAAACAGATTCTGCTCGCTTGACCAAAAAAGCGCAGTTCATCCTCAATGGCGTCATCCAAGAGCTGCAGAAATACCCAGAGATCGTGGTTGAAGTCCAGGCGCACACCGACAACACCGCGTCGAATGCTTACAACATGTCTTTGTCTGATCGTCGCGCAGCCTCGGTTGTTCGCTACCTCACCGAAGGCGGTATCGAGTCTCACAGAATGCAACCTCGCGGATACGGTGAAACCCGCCCGGCGTATCGCAACGATACCGAGGAAGGTCGCTACCGCAACCGTCGCGTAGAGTTTGAAATCCTTGATTTCTAACCTCAGCACTGACTGACGAAAAGCCCCGAGACTCGGGGTTTTTTTTTTGAAATTCATTGCCTAGATCGGTTCGGCTGTTTAGCATGGATTGATCATTTTTCTCTGTTCGTCAGATACATGGATGTTTCTTGATGATTAAGCAAACGAAACACTCAGCAGATGATGCATTCAGCAACATTGCGGGTGCCCTGTATGCGTTTTATCGAGATGCCGCCATCGGCTGGCTAGTCACCGGCTTGATCATATTGAACATTCTTATCCATTTGACCGTACCCGCTGGTTCTGGCTACGGCGCAATGTTTTGGATGTTTATGCTGAATGCGGTGATCATTACGATTTTTCTAAGTGTTCCAAGGTTACGCGCAGCTACGCGGTGGTATATGTGGATTTGTGCAGGGGTGGCTTATCCCGTGATGGTGGCAGCCTTTTACCTGCATTACCTTGGCTTAGTGCCCATTGAGTTGACCTCGATCACACGGCTGATAGCCAATACACTGGCTCTGGGCTATCTACTTTGGGTGATTCATCAGCACGATACATTTACCAATAACCGTGGCCTAGGGCTTGATTTGTTGATTATTTTTGTCGGCTTATGGGCGCCGATTTTATTATGGTTGGAGCCAGAGATCGTGGAGCTGACCACGCAACATGGTTTTGTTGGGATCGAGGTTTTTCTCGCGATGGCATTCGGCGCGTGCACGTTTCCGGTCGCCTTTGGATATATGGTGCTCGGGGGCTCCGATCTGAGAACGATCTTTGCACATATCTCGATGTCGATCGGTCTGTCGATCTACATTGTGCTGAGCTTTATGTCATTTCAGTTTGATTTCGGGGCCAATCAGGTTTGGATAAACAAACTCGCGATGATCAGTGTCAACGTCAGCAACACGTGCACCATTTTAATCATGTTTCATCGCTCAAATTACCGCCCTGTACTCAATAAACGCCGGAGCTTTAACCCAATACTGATTCTTGGCAGTGCAGCCGTTGTCGCGGCGATTCCGCTGTCGCTGCTGGTTGGGCGACGCATCGACCGCGTGCCGAGTGTCGATGCTATTGTGCTGGCTGCCACCATTGCCACTTCGGTGTTGCTGGCCCGCATTTTTGTGTTGCTGGCCAATGAAGTCAAAATGCATCGTAAAGCTGATTTGGAATCGATCACGGACGATTTGACTGGACTTCTCAATCGCCGAGGCTTACAGCGGGAGTTATCTACAAAAAATATCCGCACTTTGGCAATGTTGCAGGTGGATATTGAAGACTTCAAAGCGGCCAATGAGTATTTGGGGCACAAGGGCGCTGATGGCTTGTTGATCGATCTTGGCAATGAGCTCCGGCGTAGCGACGCCTTGATCAAAGCCAGAATTGGCGGCGATGAATTTGTGGCCGTTTTTGATGCTGCTCAGGAGGATCCGCGTTCCAAGGCCGAAACGTTGGTGCGAAGTTTGTGTGGTTGGAAGTCCGTGGGCAGCAATCGTCTGTATGTCAGTTGTACTGGGGTGCTAACCGGCACTGGGCATGCCGATATCGACACCTTATTTCGTGCGGCCGATAAGATAATGTATATCGCCAAGCAGGATCAGTTGGGTTTTTTGCAGGAGGATTTAGTTGAGCGCAGAAGCGAAACCCACCGGCAGCTAAACCGTCAAAAAGTGATGGCGGCATTAGATGCTAAGCGCATGCCGGTTCATCTGCAGCCGATCTATGCGCTAGATGGTGAGCTTCATGGCTTTGAGGCGCTGGCACGTTTGCAGGACCCGCAAACCAATCAAGTCATCGCGCCAGATAAATTTTTGCAAATCATCGATCGGCAGGCGATGCATGGCAATTTGACTCGTTCAGTGGTGGCGAGCCTGCATGAGAACTATCAAGAGATTCAGCCCTATTTGCTTGGGCTCAACATTGATCCCAAGTGGCTGTGTTCAGGCAACAATTCGGATCTGTTGGTGTCATATTTGGTTGACGCTGAATTTCGGCCAGAATCGGTGATGTTGGAGCTGAGTTTGAGTGCTTTGAATGCCGAAAAGGCGGCCGAAATTGTCAACTCGCTCTCGATGCGCGGTTTTAATGTCGCGTTGGATGAATTTGGTGAGAATCTCTCACATTTGTCTTTACTTGAGCACCTAAATATCGACGCGATCAAAATTGAGCGGTCACTGCTTGATAAAGCGGTGGCCGGATCACCTTCCGCGTTTGACGCTCTCAAGCGTATCTTGGAGAGCTCGAACGCCAAGGTGTATTGTGTTGGCGTTAGTAGCGCCGCGCATTTGCGTATTTGTCAGGCCATTGGTGCACGCTATATTCAGGGTAATTTGCTCGGCAGAGCCGTACCCATCGCCGAGCTGGCTGCAGTGCCAAGGCGCTTTAATGTCCTGTCTGGACCTTTGCAATTTCAAGAGATTGACCGACGGCTCCAGACGAATTAGTGACGGGACAATATTCCATTCACTTTTGCTTTGCAGGATAATCGCGGTTTGATTAATGAAAGGCCGCGGATGGAGCAATCTTCGAAGCTAATAGGGTTCAGCGCGGCAATTTTCGTCACATGCCTTTGGGCCGGCTGGACGGTGGCCAGCCGAGTCGGTGCGAGTTCACCACTCACGGTCTACGATCTCATTGCGATCCGGTTGGCCACTGCTGGCGCCATTTCACTCCCGCTACTTTGGTATTTCAAAACTTGGCAAACCCTGTCGCTGAAAAGAGGCTTGGTCTTGTGTATGGCAGGGGGCCCGGTTTATGTCTGGTTTGCTTTTTCTGGGTTTAAACTTGCGCCTGCGGCTCATGGCGGGGTGTTTATCAACGGTGTAATGCCGGTTTTTGCCTTGTTGCTTGGCGTATTGTTTTTGCGAGATATGCCTCGACGCGTGCAAGTGGTCGCTGGATTGACAATATTGATTGCTTCGGCAGTGATCGCGACTGGAAGTGGGGACTTTCGTGTCGACTACCTCAAGGGCGATTTGCTCTATCTGGCGGCAGGCGCTTTGTTTTCGGTGTACATGATGCTCTGCAAACGCTGGCAGGTCGGCTCGATGCAAATCGTTTACAGCATCAGCTTTTTGGGCGCATGCACTTATCTACCGATCTACTTCTCGCTGCTACCGAGTAACTTCGAGCAGGCCTCGCAGGCAGATATCGGTTTACAAGTCCTGTATCAGGGGATTTTGCCGTCTTATTTTGGCATGCTGAGCGTAGGGCTAGGGGTAAAGCATATTGGAACCACCGCCACGTCCGCTGTGATGTCGGGGGTCCCTGCACTGGCGGGAATTTTGGGTTGGTGGCTGCTGTCAGAGTCGCTGTCGCTCGCCCAAATGATCGCCATGGCGGTGTTGACGATCGCGATTTTGGTGATGATTCTGCCGTCACGACGCAAGGTTGCGATTGCGACGCAATGATTCGAAATCTGGGTGTCGGCTCGGTTCCCAATCGGTGAGGCGAGCGGCGTCGGGATGATCATAGGTTTTGTAACCTGGTTGTAGCCATATGTGATCAATGCCGCGCGATAGGACCACTTTAACGCCGTCTTCAGCCACCGCCACAGCTATTAACAATAGCTCTTCAGCAGAGTTCGGCTTAATTTTGTTGACCGGTTGTGCTTTGATGTCGGTCGGTATTCGATTGGAGACCAGCAAGTTGAGTTCGCCGTGGTTTTTGACGGGAATGGCCCCAGACGGCGTGACCAATTCGAAGGGGGAATCGGCGCTTTGCTGCCTCACCCTGACTGAGCGTGTACTCTGGAAGCCGCCGGACAAATATAAAGGCGTCCATTGATTGGGGACGTCTACTTCATTATCCGCTTTGAAGGTCGCGTTCTGCGCCAGAGTGCCAAAACCTTCAGGTATCGGCAAGTCCGCAGGACGATCACCAAAGAATATGGCCTTTCTGGCCTCCGTGGTCATTACCAAAAAATTGCCCGGCGTTAGACCGTTGAAGCGAAAAAGTAAATTTGCGACCGATGCGACTGCTGCTGCCAAAACCGACTCCGTTTGATGTTTTAATTTGCCCGACACTGGTCTTCAGTCAATTGACCTTGTGTCTAATTCTGCTAACGTAACTGTACCGCTACGGATAGCGGCATTATTCTCCGTTATTTTAGGAACAACACAGGATGTGTTTTCAATCTCTGGTGCAATCCAGTGCCAGGTGCTCGGTTATCCGCCATCAAAAGCAGTCAGCGTCTGAGCTGTTTGCTCGTGAGTTCGCTCTCAATGTATGAGCGTATTGCGAGCTCAATCGCGTCGCGCACGACCGTGTTGTATTCGGTTTTGGCGTTGGTGGCCTTTGTCTTCAGCGCTGTTGTCGCCATCTATTTCTCGCGGATTCAATTGGAAGTTCAGGCGGTGGAGTACTTCCTTCAGTTTGAGGACGCAATTGCAATCGCCGCAGATACGTCCAACGATGGCGAGCTCGAAAAGCTGTTGGGGTCGATCTCGCGTTATCCGACGGTGGTCGGGGTGGAATTGGATCACCGTGGTGACTTACTGCATTGGTTAAAGCCTGTGGTCACCTCGTCGTGTGACAATGTGCTCTACCACAATGTCCACAATCGAGCTGATCTAGTGCTCGGAGTGTGTTTGGACGAGCAGGGCGTTTATCGAACGGCGGGTTTTGCTGCCTTGGTTTTATTTATCGGCTTGGCAGGACTGATGGCCATCGGCAATCGCATTCTGAACGGCTGGCTCAATCAATGGCTGACGCTACCTTTGCAAGCTTGGCTACGCCGGCATAGGTCTCTACTGCCCAAGACTGGTGCCACTAATGACTTTAAGGCTTTTGTGCAAGGCTCAATGCATGCACTATCGCTTACAGTGCGCCAAAAACAGCTTGCAGAACGCACCATTGACACGCTCGATCAAGCCATTCTGTTGACTGATGAGTCGTACCTAATCCGTCGGTGTAATCCGGCAGCTGTGAGGTTATTCGCAGGAGATTCGGCTAGCGCCAAAGATCTGCTTGGACGTGATATTCGTTCGCTTGGGCGCATTGGCGAGTCATTGGTAGAGCTGATCTTAGAGGCTGTCAGGCGTTACGACCGTCTCAATTTTCCACCATTGCATACCGATTTGGTACGCCTGACACCCAAAATGGCAGTTCGTGGCTGGCTGAGCCCGTTGAAGAGCGATTCTGGTGACGCTGCAGGGTTTGTGGTGACTTTTTTGGATTTGACGGAGTATTTCAATGTCAACCAAGAGCTGCAGCGTGTTGCGAATATGGATGTGCTGACCGACATTCCCAATCGCCGCGCGTTTGAGGTGGAATTGGCTTTGGCTTTTGAGTCTGCAACCAGTGATGGTGAAGCGCATACGTTGATGTTGCTGGATATCGACGGGTTAAAAATCGTGAACGATACTTTGGGGCACGCAACGGGTGACGATATGCTGCGAAAAATCGCGTTGCGGCTACGTCATGCCTTGGACGACTATCACTTTTTGGCTCGCATTGGCGGCGACGAATTTGCGATTATTTTACGCAACACTGCCATTAAGCCCGCTACGCGCTTGGCGCACCGCCTGCTGCGCAAACTCAATGAAACCAGCTACCGAGTGGGCAAGCACGACATCCAGATGACGCTGCGCATGGGGCTTCGCGAAGTTAACCAACACACAATCAGCACCTCAGACGTTCTGGCGGAGGCCGACTTTGCCACTTCAAGTGCGCACGAACAGGGGGGCGCCAGAGTGGTTGTGTTTGAAGACATCATGAGCAAACGTGATATCAAGCGGAACATTTTTGACTGGCGCAATCATCTCGATAGTGCGATTGAGCGTGGTAAGGTGCAAATCTATTGTCAACCAATTGTCCACAGTAGCGATGCGCGAACGCATTCGCTTGAATTGCTAGCGCGAATGTTGATGGACAATGGCTCGCTTGCCACGCCAGTCAACTTTATCGATGCGGCGGAGCGCTTCGGTCATGTACGTCGGCTCGACATGTTGATGTTGGAGCAATTGCTGACGGTGATCGACCAATTGCCACTGGGCTATCAGCTCAACCTCAATCTTTCTGGCGAGACGGTGTCGAGCCCCGTGTCGATCGCGCATATCATCCAAAAGCTGCAAAAATGGGGAGGAAATCCCGAGCGGATTTGCTTTGAAGTGACCGAGTCCTCGGCGGTTCGCAATTTGGCCTTGGCAAGTCAGCACCTTCATCGATTGAAAGACGCTGGCTGCACCATTGCTTTGGATGATTTCGGTGTCGGTTTGTCGTCGCTGCAGCACCTCAGAACCTTGCCAATCGATATCTTAAAAATCGATGGTGCCTTTGTTCAGAATATTGATCACTCAGTGCGTGATCGCAGTTTAGTCGAGGCCATGGTGTCATTGGCGCAGTCGCTTGAAATGGAAGTCGCCGCAGAGTTTGTCAGCAGCAAGGCCTCAATGGAGATTTTGACCGAAATGGGCGTCAATTATTTACAAGGCGATTTTATCGCCAAAGCAGGCCCGCTGGAGGCATGGCGGCAGCGGGCTGAAACACAGCGACTAGGAATTGAGTAACAAAAGTGGGAGTGCCATCACTTCGTCGCCCGTATTGGCAGCAAAAAACATGATGCCAACTAAGCCTGCAATGACTGCAACATACCAGGCTGCAGACACGGCCACGCCATAGGGCCGCATCGGCAGCTGTAGGGCGTGATGGCGGTAGCGCCATTCAAAAATAATCTCAAACGTGCCGATGGCCAACAAAAAGCCCAGCAGGGTCAAGCCCAAGTAGTAGGTAATCACCACACCAAGCGCCGCGCCGAGAAGGCACATGACCAGCCCCGTCACTGTGTTAAAAGAAAAGCTGATGCTCTTCAGAACGTGTCCGCCGTCGAGCGGCAATATGGGCAGCAAGTTAAACAGATTCAGTAGCGCATTGAATGTCGAGACCGCAGCAAAAAACAACTCACCGGTAGCGATATATAGCCCCATGGCGACGATTGATAGCGCAAGTCCGAACGTCGGTCCCATCATGGCGATGTAGACCCCTTGCCAGCGGGTGTTGATCTTGTCGTCGCCCACCGCCAAACCACCGACAAATGGAATTAAATACATCCCTTTGGTTTTCATGCCAAAGGATTTCATGGCTCTTAGGTGGCCGTATTCGTGGAACACGAGACAGGCAATCAGTACTGCAGCAAACAATGGCGAGAACAGCCAGCTATAGGCGGCCATGGTACTCGCGGCCAATAGTGCTTTGATAAATTTGGTGCTTTTGAGAAGCTTAAAGCCAAGCGATGCCAAACCCACAAAGCTGAATTTCTGCGATTTGACATTGAGAGGGCCCTCAGACACTTGGCTGAGATCTTGCTCGTCGCTATTACCTTCTGCGATAAGCTGTTCATCGGCGAAGACTTTGTAGCGGCTGCTAAAGGGTTGGAACTGGGTGTCTACCTCGAGGACCATATTGATGCGTTTGTCCTGAGCCTCGATTGTAAACTCGTGGCGCTGACGACCATCAAAATCGCTCTGTGCTGGTGTTTGTGACACCAGCTGACCATTGATCAATGCTTGTTGCCACCCAGCCATATTGCCATGCACTTCCAGTGTGGCGCCCCAAATGTCAGCCTTAACCAGTCTCATGTGCTTTCGCTGCCCTCGCGTGCGTAATCGGGAAGGTCTGTGAGATCGGGAACAGGCTTTGGCGTGCCCCCGTCGTCGACTGCAACAAATCGAAACGTGCCTTCGGTGACGCGTTCGCGGATACCTATGCGGCCTCGGCGCACCCAAGCTTCAACTCGAACATCAATCGAGGTGCGGCCCACACGCGTGACGTGGGTATAGACGCCCAAAATATCACCCACCTTCACGGGACGAATAAAGCTCATGGCATCGATTGAAACGGTGACCACACGGCTTTGGGCGCGCTGGCCAGCGCGGATACCGGCTGCGACGTCCATTTGTGAAAGCACCCAGCCGCCGAAAATATCGCCAGCAGGGTTTGTGTCGGCCGGCATGGCCATGGTTCGGGTGGTCAGAACGCCTTTAGGCTGTGGATCGGTCATCGTTATGCTTCGCTAAATCGCATGGAAAGGTCAATGGCACGCACGTGCTTGGTGAGCGCGCCGGTGGAAATGAAGTCAACGCCGGTTGCGGCAAGGCTAGCAAGGTGCTCAAGCTCGACGTTGCCTGATACTTCAAGTTTGGCTCGGCCATGGGCCTGTGCGACGGCTTGTTCGATCTCAGTGAGGCTGAAGTTGTCGAGCATAATAATATCGGCACCGGCGTCTAATGCTTGGGTCAGCTGCGCCAGCGTTTCCACCTCAACTTCTACGTGCGCACTGGGCTGGTTCTGCCTGGCTTGCAAGATGGCTTGCTCAATGCCACCCGCAGCTGCGATATGATTTTCTTTGATCAAATAAGCGTCGAATAAACCGATGCGGTGATTGGCGCAGCCGCCCGTTTTGACGGCATATTTTTGTGCCAAACGTAGCCCTGGAATGGTTTTGCGCGTATCGAGAATTTGGGTGTCATATTTGGCAACAGCATCGGCGTAGCGACTGCTTTCGGTGGCAACACCCATCAGGGTTTGCAAGAAGTTCAACGCCGCGCGTTCGGCGGTGAGCAGTGATCGCGCGCTGCCGCTAAGGTTGCATAGCACCGTGCCGGGTTCTAGGCGCTGGCCTTCTTCAACCTGCCATTCGATCTGGGTAGAGGCGTCGACCGCTTGAAAAACACGCTCTGCCCACGGCTGCCCGCACATCACAGCCGATTCGCGGGTAATGATGGTAGCGGTTGCCAAATGATGCGGTGGGATGAGTGCAGCAGTGATGTCGCCTCCGCCAACGTCTTCTTCTAGCGCGACGGCCACAGATCGCTCAATTTCCTTGATAAGTCCGCTGGACAGTGCCATTGTCATTCTTCTGTTTAAACAAACACACATTCTATCAGCTTACTAAGGAAAACAGTCAGTGCAGCAATTTGATGTGCTCATTATTGGCGCAGGTTTGGCCGGTGTCACCACCGCCCTCAATCTGCCAGAGACGCTTTCAATCGCAGTTATCGCCAAGGGAGCACTGCCCAACTCCGCCAGCGCTTGGGCGCAGGGCGGGGTCGCCGGGGTGTTGGCAGACGATGATGATTACGAATATCACATCGAGGACACGCTGACGGCTGGCGCGGGTTTGTGCGAGCGCGAATCGGTTGCTCAGCATGTGGAGAGCGCACCTGAGTTGATCAATTGGCTGATTGAGCAGGGCGTCCCGTTTACCACCGACGAGGGGCAGCTGCATCTTCACCGTGAAGGCGGGCACAGTCATCGACGCATTGTGCATGTCACTGATCGTACTGGCGCTGCAATCCAAGAAGTGCTGTTAAATAACCTCCAATCCAAATCGAATATCACGGTGTTCGAGCATCACTTGGCGGTGGATTTAATCCTTGATCGCCATATCGAAGGGGAGGTCCAGGCTGCGTGTTATGGGGCCTATGTCCACGATCGTCAGAACGGCGAAACCAAAGTATTTTCTGCGCCGCATGTGGTGCTGGCAACAGGCGGCATCGTGGCCGCTTATCGCTATGCAACCAACGCCAGTACCGCCAGCGGCGATGGCATCGCCATGGCATGGCGGGCGGGATGTCGGGTGGCCAATATGGAGTTTATGCAGTTTCATCCCACCTGCCTTTTTCACCCGATCGAGCGCAATTTTTTGATTACCGAGGCGGTGCGTGGTGAAGGTGGGCATTTGGTATTGCCAGATGGCAGCCGATTTATGCCGGATCATCATGAGCTGGCAGAGCTTGCTCCGCGAGATATCGTGGCCAGAGCCATTGACTATGAGATTAAAAAGCGCGGCTTGGACTGTGTCTATTTGGACATTAGCCACCGTGGAAAGGTGTTTTTGGACGAACATTTCCCCACCATTTCCAAGCGCTGTTTAGAGCTGGGCATCGATATTAGTCGCGACCCGATTCCGGTCGTACCTGCCGCACACTACACCTGCGGTGGTGTGGTGGTCGATGCGCATGCGCGTACAGATCTGCCCGGCCTGTATAGCGCGGGCGAGTCAACTTACACCGGCCTGCACGGTGCCAATCGACTTGCCAGCAACTCGTTGCTGGAGTGCATGGTTGGCGGTCGCGAAGCTGCCAGATCGATTGTGTCTGCAGGCGTACAGCATCATGCTCACACCATCAAACCTTGGGATAGCAGTAAGATCGAAGATCCGGACGATGAGGTGGTGATCAGTCAAAACTGGGACGAGCTGCGCCTGACCATGTGGAATTACGTCGGCATCGTTCGTAGCGACAAGCGTTTGCAGCGAGCATTGCGCCGATTGGAAATGCTCGGGCAAGAGATCAACGAATACTACCAGCGGTTTCCGGTGAGCCGAGATTTGGTGGAGCTGCGCAATTTGCGCGATTGTGCTGAGCTGGTGGTACGTTCGGCCATGCAGCGTCGTGAAAGCCGGGGGCTGCACTACAACCTCGATTGCCTCAATACCTTACCCCGTGCAATGCCAACGATTCTGACACCGGCGCCAAGGCGGCCGCGGCAGCATTGAAACCGCGACATTCAGCCCAAGCTAAAGCGGAGACTTCATCCCTGATCGAGGAGGCGACACCATGAAACTCAACGCAGAGGCATTGCAAGCCCTGCCCAATGCGAGACGGGCTCTGTTGGTCAATGCTTTACCGGGTTTTCGCAGTGCGAATCTACTGGCGACAGTGGACTCTGAAGGTACGCCAAATTTGGCGGTGGTGTCGTCTGCAACGCACATCGGCAGTTCGCCCGCACTGATTGCGGTGGTGTTGCGCCGTGATACCGCCGACGGCGGCACACTCAAGAATATCGTGGGCAGCGGCGTATTCACGCTCAATCACATCGGTGAAGACGTCTACCAAGCAGCACATCAAGCCTCTGCCAAGTATCCCGTTGGCGTCAGCGAATTTGAGCAGGTGGGGTTGACGCCCAGTTGGACCGCCAATGTTGCCGCGCCCTACGTTGAGGAGGCACGAGTCCGCTATGCATTGGTGGTTGAGCAGGCCATGCCCATTGAAGGCAACGATGTGATCATGGTTGTTGGACGAGTTACAGAGGTGGAGTTCCCAGAATCATGCTGGGCGGATGATGGCTATCTTGATTTGGAAGGCGCGGGCACTGTGGCGCTCAGTAGCTTGGATACCTATCACGCCACGAACCGACTCGCGCACCTGAGTTATGCCAAACCGGATACCGCTGTCGCAACACTTGAGCGAGGGGAAATACACAGTGTATTGGCGCGCAAATCGCAGCGACAGCCAGCGCATGTTCTTGTGGTCGGGGCAACGGGTGGAATCGGTGCTGCAATTTGTGATCAATTGGCCGACCAGTACCCGGGTTTGCATATCATCCGTACCGCACGTGACCCAAAGCAATTGCCTGCGCTTAAAATCAGCTCTGAAGATTTGGCGCTGGAAATGTGCTCTGATTCGTCGATTGCGGATTGTGTAGAGCGCCTAAAGTTGCGGCCACCGATCGATTGGGTGGTGATCGCGAGCGGTTGGCTGCATGATGACGAATTTCCGCGTCCCGAAAAGCAGCTAAGCGAGTTACGTCGCGCTCAAATGCAGCGCGCGCTGGATGTGAATTTTATCGGGCCTAGCCTGTTATTGTCTGCGTTACTCAAATCTCAAGACCGTCGTCGACCGTTGAATATTGGGGTATTGTCGGCCCGGGTCGGCAGCATTAGCGACAACCAGCGCGGGGGTTGGCACAGCTATCGGGCTAGCAAGGCGGCGTTAAATATGATGATCAAGAATATTGCCTTGGAGTTTCAAAATAGGGCCAAGGCTTGGTGTATTGTAGGTTTGCAGCCCGGCACCACAGCGTCGTCGCTGTCGGCGCCATTTACCAAACACATGACCGCAGAGACGATACAGACTGCAAATTACACCGCGTCGCAGCTGTGTGCTGTCATGGCGGCGCTGTTACCGGAAGATTCAGGGCGACTGCTGGACTATAAGGGGATGTTTTTTGAGCCATAAGCCAATCATGTTTTATGATGGTGGTTGTCCGCTTTGCCGACGTGAAGTGGAGCACTACCGCCGAGTCGATCAAGCTGGCAATGTCGATTGGGTGGATATCGATCAACAGCCCAATTCGCTTCAACCCTATGGTATTGAGCTAACCAGCGCCATGCGCCATTTGCATGTCGTCGATAGTAGTGGCGCGATTCATCGCGGTGCTTATGCATTCTCAGTGGTGTGGGCCGAACTGCCTTACTATCGCCGCCTCAATCATTTGTTAAGCACGTTGCGCGTATTTGGCCCATTGAATTGGGCCTACCTGAAATTCGCCGATTATCGCTTTAAAAAACGCGGATTTTGCAGCGTCGATCACTGTTAAATCGACAACATTCTCTCCAAAGGCAGTCGCGCCTGCGTCAGGGTATGCTCGTCAATGATGATGTCGTTGCCGCCCTTATCGAGTACCTGCTCCAGCTTGGCCAATGTATTCATGCCCATCCAAGGACAAAACGCACAGGCGTTACATTGCTGGCTGTCTGCAGAGGTCGGTGCTGCGATAAAGGTTTTGTCGGGATTGTCCTGACGTAACTTGTGCATCATGCCCGCGTCGGTTGCCACGATGAAGGTTTGGTTGGGTAGATTCTTGGCTGCGGCGAGAATTTGCGAAGTTGACCCAACGGCGTCTGCAAGTGCCACGACTGAGGCAGGTGATTCGGGATGCACCAAGACGGCGGCCTCAGGCATTTGCGCTTTGAGGGTTTCGAGCTCGATGGCGCGAAATTCGTCGTGCACCACACAAGCGCCTTGCCAGGCAATGAGATCGACCCCGGTTTGCTTTTGCACATAGGTGCCCAAATGTTTGTCGGGTGCCCAAATGATTTTTTTCCCCTCCTCGGCAAAGCGCTGCGCAAGCTTGACTGCGATGCTTGAGGTGACCACCCA
>JABXHR010000200.1 GCA_013373515.1 Gammaproteobacteria bacterium
AACCTGAGCCCAAACCTGAGCCCAAACCTGAGCCCAAACCTGTTTCAAATGCAGCTGGTACAGCCCCAGCATTCCCAGCGCCAAGCGCAGTGGCGAGTGCGGCACCGAATGCAGACTATCTTGCTCAGGTTCGGCAAAAAATTGCAAAAAGCCAGCACTACCCCCGCGCGGCCAAAGCGCGTCGACAGCAAGGAACTGTTACTGTGTTTTTTTCAATTGCAAGCAGTGGGCATGTGCAGGCACTGAGTATCATCAGCTCAAGTGGACATTCATCGCTTGACCAAGCCGCACTAAAGGCCGTCGAGAAAGCCTCACCTTTTGCGCCTCCGGCAAGCACCGTCAGCGACATCATGTTGCCGATTGAATTTCGGTTAAACTAACCCAATTCAAGTTACACACAATTAACCATACGGATATGCGATGAACCAACTCAATAACCTAGACATGTCGCTCGGGATCTGGATTGCCTTTGTCATTCTGATCTTTCTATTCTTAAAATCTTCAATCAAATTTGTTCCACAAAATTCAGCCCATATCGTCGAACGCTTTGGTCGCTATCAGAAGACCATGTTGGCAGGGTTAAATTTCATCGTTCCGTTTATTGATCGCGTGTCATATCACCGCACACTCAAAGAGCAAGCCATTGACGTGCCGGGCCAATCGGCGATCACTCGCGACAACATTCAATTGGTTGTCGATGGTGTTTTGTATCTTAAAGTGGTCGATGCCTACAAAGCGAGCTATGGCGTCGAGAACTACACATTCGCCGTCACGCAATTGGCACAAACCACCATGCGAAGCGAAGTGGGCAAACTAGAGCTAGACAAGACCTTCGAAGAGCGCGAAAGCCTCAACGTCAATATTGTCTCTGCAATCAATGAAGCCGCTGAGCCCTGGGGTGTCCAAGTTTTGCGCTACGAAGTCAAAGACATCGAGCCACCAAAATCCGTTCTCGATGCGATGGAACGACAAATGAAAGCCGAGCGTGAAAAGCGGGCGGTCATCTTGGAATCAGAAGGCCAACGCCAATCGGCAATCAACGTGGCCGAAGGTCAAAAAACAGCCCGCGTGCTTCAAGCAGAAGCAGAAAAATCTGAGCAAATACTCAACGCACAGGGCGAAGCACAGGCACTAATCGCCGTCGCACAAGCACAAGCAAAAGCGTTGGAGTTGGTCGGTGAAAGCGCTAAAACCCCTGAAGGCCAAAAGGCCATCCAACTAGATCTAGCGCAAAAAGCGATCGAAGCGCAAAAGCAAATCGCCAAAGAATCTTCGATTGTGTTGTTGCCCGATAGCAAATCTAGCCCGGCGAATATTGTGGCTGAGGCCACCTCAATCATCAATGCGCTCAACCGAGGCAATTCATGAATTGGATCCAAAACAACCTCTTCGAGCTGCTAATTATTTTGGGCTTGTTGACCTTGGCAGTCGAAGTGGTGCTATTGGGGTTTGCAAGCGTGGTGCTGTTGGCAGAAGGCATAGCGTTATTGATCACAGCAGTGCTTCTTAAGCTGGGTTTGATTCCACAATCGTTGTTTGTCAGCATCGCCGTCAGTGCGGGGATTGCCGCACTACTGACTGCTGTGGCATGGAAACCACTCAAGCGCCTGCAGCGCGCCAAGCCTCGTGGCTCGAATACCCAATCGGATATTGTGGGCTTACAGTTTTCATTGGAAGCGCCAATCGTTCCAGGCCAAAAGGCCTATCATCACTACAGTGGCATTCGCTGGACATTGGCGCTTGACCCGTCGGCCGACACCACTGGGCTTGAAGCCGGCCAACGGGTGGAAGTGGTCGCCGTAGATGTGGGTCGCTTGACCGTCAAAGCAATTTAGTCTTCCACCAAAAAGCCGCCCGACTGTCGCTGCCATAGTTGGGCGTAAATCCCACCCTTCTCGAGCAATTCAGTATGAGTGCCTGTCTCGACGATGCAGCCCTGATCCATGACCACTAGCCGATCCATTTTCGCAATGGTGGACAGTCGATGTGCAATCGCGATAACCGTCTTGCCCTCCATCAACTGATACAAACTTTGCGTGATTGAGGCTTCCACCTCTGAATCCAGCGCTGACGTGGCTTCATCTAACAGCAGAATCGGCGCATTTTTGAGCATGACCCGAGCGATAGCGATCCGCTGACGTTGTCCGCCCGAGAGCTTTACCCCGCGCTCACCCACATAGGCATCTAGACCGGTTTTGCCGTCTTGATCCTCGAGCGTATCGACAAACTCATCTGCGGCGGCCATACGGATGGCACGCCAAATCTGCTCATCAGTGGCGTTAGGACAACCGTAGGCGATGTTTTCACGAATCGAGCGATGCAATAGCGAGGTGTCTTGGGTGACCATGCCAATATTGGCGCGCAATGATTCCTGCGTGACGTCACTGATGTCTGTGCCGTCAATGGTAATTCTGCCGCGGTCAATGTCATAAAAACGTAATAACAGGTTTACCAGCGTGCTTTTACCTGCCCCCGAACGACCGACAAGTCCAACTTTCTCGCCAGGCGCGATTCGCAGGTTCAGACCGGTCACCACTGAAAGCCCAGTGCGATACTCAAAGCTCAGATTCTCAAACTCAATCTGTCCTTGCGCTACCTGCAAGGTGCTAGCGTTGTTGCGATCAACAATCGTATGCCGCTGACTGAGCGTTTCGATGCCGTCGTATACGGTACCAATGTTCTCGAACAGCCTAGACATCTCCCACATGACCCAATGCGCCATACTCGAGAGGCGAAGTGTTAGGGTGGCAACCACCGCGATAGCACCCGCCCCCACGCGCCCCTCAAGCCACAAATTGAGGGCCCAACCGCCGCCTAACAGAAACAATAGCGAATTGTTGAGCTGGATCAACGTGTCAAATTGCGTCGCAAGGCGCATTTGTCGATAAACAGGATCTAGAAAGATCTGCATCGCATCGCGAGCGTAACGCATCTCACGCCGGTGATGAGAGAACAGCTTGACCGTGAGGATATTTGAATAGGCATCGGTTACCCGGCCCGTCATCACCGAGCGGGTATCAGCCTGCCATTGCGCGACCTTAGAGAGTTTTGGCACAAAATAGAGATAGATCGAAACGCAACCCATGCCCCAGAGGACAAAAGGCACCAGCAAGGTTGGCGACAAACTCGCCGCCAAAAACATCGTGGCAAAGATCGTTACCGTCACATAGACCAAGGTGTCTAATAGCAAAGACAACACATCTCTAACCGCCAGCGCGGTTTGCATAACTTTGGTCGATAATCTGCCAGAGAATTCATTGCTGAAAAACGACAAGCTATGATCGAGCAAATACCGATGAAACAGCCAACGCAGGCGCATTGGAAAGTTGCCAAAAATGCCTTGTGACCTTAAAAGGCTCAATGCAAATTGCCATGCAGGCAGCAACAATAGCAGCACCGCCGCCAGCTGTAATGTCTGAAGGTTATCTGCCAAAAAACCTTCGGCACTGTCGGCAGACTCAAGTGCATCGACAATTTGTCCCACCAAGCCGTACAGATAAATCTCAATCAACGCAAAGCAAGCCACCATGACAGTGACTGACAGCCACAACAACGCGCTCGGCTTGGCCAATATCCAAATAAATGGCCCAAAGCGATTCGGAATCGAGGTGAGTTTGGCCTCGGGAAACGGCTTTAGAAGACTTTCGAAGAAATTAAACATAGGCGTTCAGGTTTAAGTCGCAGGCCATCGCCGCAGCGCGCAGCGATGTCGGTTAAATCTGCTGCTGGACGCCCGGAGGAGCTACTGGCACTCGGCCTGCAGTGGGTTACTCAGCAGCGAACAGTCACGGCCAATATTTAGGCCAAACGTGGCCCCCACAAGAAATCCAATTAACAATCCAATCGCAAATACAGTCGTACGCTTCATTGGTAGGCTCTAAAGTTGTAAATTTGAGCGCCATTATAACGACTTTGCACAACAATTCACGGTAATATTAAGACACAGTCATACCAACCTCTGGGGCGAAATGCCGTTACTTCTCAATGAGAAAGACATCGTTGAATGTCTTCCTTTGGATGAACATACACTCAATATCGCCGAGCGAGCCTTTGCGGCACTTCGAGATCCGGCCACGGTCTCCCCCCATCGCAAGTTGTTAGCAACGACCGAACGCGATGCGCAGCTTGAGGTGCGCGCCGCGCAGGTCGCTGGGTTTAAGTGGATTGTGGTCCGTTGCACCTCTCATTGGAACAAGAAGCGACAGAGCGAAGCCCAAGCTGGTTCTGTCACCCAACTCTACAACACCGACGACGGTACCCTAGATGGGCTGCTATTGGGCCGTGGACACCTGCGTGCCATTCGCGGCGCAGTTTGTAGCGCAATTGCGACACGCTATTTAGCCAAAGATCCCGTGCATTGCCTCGGCATTCTGGGTACAGGACAACAGCTTAAATTACAAATCCAAGCCAACTTATTGGTGCGGGATATACGCCAAGTGCTCATCTGGGGTCGAGACTTCGCCAAAGCAAAGCGTCTCGCTGAAAAGTTGTCCGCCGAATTTGGCATCGAGATCAAAGCCGAAGCAGATTCCAGCCTCATCGCCCAACAAGCTGATTTGATGATTAGTATCACGGCAGCAGAGTCACCAATTATGTCGGGGCATACCTTAAAGTCAGGTTTACACATCACTGCAATGGGCGCCGACACCCCTGAAAAACAAGAATTCGACGCCAGCGTCTATGCCGCCATCGACCGTATTTGGGTGGATCGCGTCAGCTTGGCTGAGAAAGCCGGTGAACTACATCATATGCGCCAAAGTGGCTATTGGATGGAAACACCGCCCGAGCTCGGCCAAGTCATCAACGGCAAACGCACTGGCCGTAAGGATGACACTGAAATCACCTTCTGTGACCTCACTGGGCTCGCTGCCATCGACACAGCGCTCGCAAATTTGATTATGGACAACGCCATCGCCAAAGG
>JABXHR010000038.1 GCA_013373515.1 Gammaproteobacteria bacterium
CCGCCTCTGCAAATCGATGTACATCATAGCCAAAGCCAAACCGTATCATTGTCGGCTCCACAAAATTGCTTGAGCAATCATTAAATCCTCTGGGTAGGTCAGTTTGAGATTGGTGGCACGCCCGGTCACCAAACGCGGCCGATATCCAGACTTGATCATGGCCTCAGACTCATCAGTCGCCGCCGAATATGCTTCAATCGCTGCAATCAATGCACCCAGTTGAAAACACTGTGGCGTTTGTGCGCGATAGATCCTGCTGCGCTCTGCAATGCCGCTGAGCGACTCGCCATCAGTTGACACTCTAAGTGAATCAACAGACGGTAACACCAAAATAGCACCCTGCCCAGCCGATGCCTGGGCAGTTAGCCAAAGCGTTGCGAGCTCCTGTTGGGTGATTAAAGGACGAGCAACATCGTGCACCATCACCCAATCATCCGTTGCAGCCCCGTCTAAACGCAACGCCTCCAATCCGTTTAGCACGGATTGGCTGCGCTTGGCACCGCCATCGCAACGCACAACTCGGCGATGACTCGAAAAAAAACAATGATCGAACTGCAAATCTTGTGGATCGGTTGCACAGACAATGCGTTCGACTGGCTCGAACTCTAGAAACGCAGTAACGGTGTGCTCGATCACCGAGATCTCACCTAAGCGGAGATATTGCTTAGGTGTCGACGATTGCATTCTCTGACCATTTCCGGCAGCAGGCAGCACCACATGCAATGCCATGCTAAGGACTCACAGCTCTGGATTCGGTGTCCAAAAACTGCTCTGAAAATCGATAGAAAGACTCGCCATCTTTGATAAGGCCAAACTTGGTTCTCGCTAATTCTTCGATTGCATCTCGGCTGCTTTTGATGGCTTCAATCTCAACCAGAAGCTTTCGATTTCGCGAGGAGATTGCTGCAAACTCACCTTCACGCTGCTCAATTTTGACCGAGAGCTCAGCGAGCAAAGGCAGTCCATCTGGTGCTAACCAATACCGATATTGCAGATATGTTGCTGCCGCGACCAAAATGATCACAGCAGCATAAAATATCGGATTAAACGTTAAAGGCGCTGCGTCCTGGGTATTGTGCACGCTCACCCAAATCTTCCTCGATACGAATCAGTTGATTGTATTTTGCAATACGGTCGGAACGAGACATTGAGCCCGTTTTAATTTGTTTGGTGTTTGCGGCAACGGCCAAATCAGCAATGGTAGAGTCTTCAGTCTCACCACTTCGATGTGATGAGATAGAAGTGTAACCTGCCTTATGCGCCATTTCGATGGCATCCAGGGTTTCTGTGAGCGTGCCAATTTGATTCACCTTAATCAGAATCGAATTGGCAATGCCCTTGTCGATACCTTCTTTGAGAATCGCCGTATTGGTGACGAACAAATCATCGCCAACCAACTGCACACGCTTGGCCAATTTCTCAGTTAATAATGCCCAGCCTTCCCAATCGTCTTCGGCCATGCCATCTTCAATCGAGATAATAGGATATTTGTTACAGAGGCTTTCAAGGTAATCGGCATATTCGGCTGAGCTGAACTTGCGTCCTTCGCCAGCCATGTCGTAGACACCGTCCTTGTAAAATTCAGAGCTAGCAACGTCCAAGGCCAATAGAATATCGTCGCCCAATGTGTATCCGGCTTGTGCAACGGCTTCTGCTATCGTGGCCAAGGCTTCTTCATTGGAGGCAAGATTGGGGGCAAACCCACCCTCATCGCCAACAGCAGTATTTAAACCGCGAGCAGACAGCACAGATTTTAAGGTGTGGAAAATCTCTGCTCCCACCTGCAGCGCGTGAGAAAACGACTTCGCGCCCACTGGCATGATCATAAATTCTTGAATGTCGACGTTGTTGTCTGCATGTGCGCCGCCATTGATGATGTTCATCATTGGCACTGGTAAATTCACCGCGTCATCACCGCCGAGGTACTTGTAGAGCATTTCGCCACGTGCATTTGCTGCGGCATGCGCTGCGGCCAAAGATACTGCGAGCAATGCATTTGCACCGAGTTTTCCCTTGTTGTCAGTGCCGTCAAGTGCCAGCATTGCCTCGTCGAGGCCACGCTGATCAAATACATCGCGACCCACCAACGCATCGGCGATCACGGTGTTGACATTGTTGACTGCTTTCAGAACGCCCTTTCCCAAAAATACAGATTTGTCACCATCACGAAGCTCAATTGCTTCGCGCGCTCCAGTGGATGCGCCAGAAGGCACAGCAGCGCGGCCCATGACGCCAGACTCTAAAGTAACATCGGCTTCAACAGTGGGATTACCGCGCGAATCAATGATTTGACGTGCGCGGATAGATTTAATAGTGCTCAATTGTGGGTCCTCTTAGTGAGCGGTTTCGGCCTTGTAGGCCAATGCGGCTTGAATAAATCCATTAAACAGCGGGTGGCCATCTCTCGGCGATGAGGTGTACTCCGGATGGAATTGCGATGCCACAAACCAGCGGTGTGATGGAATTTCTACCATCTCTACCAGCGGCTCATCATCGGTCGACAGCCCGGTAAACGCCATGCCGGCTTCAATGATCTTTGGCAGGTAGGTGTTATTGACCTCATAACGATGACGATGACGTTCCACAATTTGGTCGGCACCGTACAGCTGGCTGACAAGACTACCTTCGCGAAGTGCAACCTTCTGTCCACCTAAACGCATGGTGCCACCCAAATCACTATCGGCAGCGCGGGTCTGCTGTGTGCCATCTTGTTGCTGCCACTCGGTAACCAACGCCACGACCGGCGTTTCACACCGCTCATCAAATTCGGTGCTATTCGCGCCACTTAGTCCGGCGACATTACGCGCAAACTCTATCACAGCGACCTGCATGCCTAAGCAAATGCCCAGATATGGCACATTGTTTTCACGCGCATATTTTGCAGCTGCCACCTTGCCTTCTACACCACGAAGACCGAAACCAC
>JABXHR010000230.1 GCA_013373515.1 Gammaproteobacteria bacterium
AGTGGACTCGAACCACCGACCCCCACCATGTCAAGGTGTCACCACCCATCTCAGCAACCCCCGAAAACAAAGGGGGCTCAACCCTTAAAGCCAGCAAATACGGTATATACCGTAAAATTTGAGGTAACTCTCACTATCAATCGATATCACACAATAACAGCGTTTTGTTGCCCCCGTATGTTGCCCCTGCTACATTCTAAATTGAAGAAATAAGCAGGTGCCCCAACTGAGCTACAACTCAGCCGAGGCTGCCAAAGGAAGTGAAGTTCCAATGACGCAGTTGATTATACCCACCCGCGGTCTAAATGATAGATTCCTAAAAACAGTTACAGTCACGCAGCGGACTGAGATACCCGACAAGGCCTGTTCTGGCCTCTACCTTCGCATCGGTACCAGCGGCACCAAAACTTTCGTCTGGAGATATCGTTGCAAAGCGACGCAGAAGATTAAACGTCAAACCCTCGGTAACTACCCTACTCTAAGTTTGGCTAAAGCACGCACTCAAGTGGTGGAGCTTAAAACTCAGCAGCAGTCGGGAACAATCCGTCAGGTTGTGGACGATAGACCGACAACACTCACTGAGCTCGCTGAGCGATTCATCCAACACAAGACTCTCTCGGACGGAAAAAAGGACGTACTCAAACGCCCGGACAAACTGATACAGGTGATGAACCACGATGTGATAACCCCGTTTGGTCATCTCAAACTGAGCTCAATCGATGAGGTCGCTGTTCTGGGAATAATAAGAAAGGTAGTCGACCGCGGGGCTCGAACACACGCAGGTACATTGCGTGGCTATCTTCGCCAGATGTTTCGATGGGCACGAACTAACCGGTTTATTGCTGAAGACCCAACCGAGCGTCTGGGAGCTAGTTCTGATTTGGGGATAGTAACGGATGCTAGACGCGAACGCGTGCTGGATATGCACCCTTCCCTTCAAACCTTCGACACTGAGTTCAGTGAGTACCGGGCGATTTTTGCTGCATTGGCTGCACCGTCCAAACGCTCGAACGCAGTTAACTCTGCCATTCGCCTATTGGCCCTCACGGGTGTACGAACCGGCGAGCTCAGAGTCGCCCGTTGGGAGAACATCAACTTTGACCAGCGTATCTGGACGTTCCCTGCAGCCGATACTAAAACCGGTACGCTGTTCCGCCTGCCGATGACCGACCGAGTCATCGCCATACTGGAAACTCTCCGCGAGCACGATAATGAATTTGTCTTCAGTGTGGATAGTTCACCTCTAGGCGATAAGGTAATCACCCGTGCCCTCAAGCGGATGGCTGATAGCAAGTTGCCTGAGTTAGAGCGGTTCACTGTTCACGACTTTAGACGTTCAATGCGGAGTTGGATGGGTCATATCAGAGTTGCTCCCCACGTTGCTGAAAGCTGCCTCAACCATAGTCTTGGCAAGATTTTAAAAACCTACGACAGAAGCGACC
This sequence comes from Gammaproteobacteria bacterium, assembly GCA_013373515.1. Taxonomy (GTDB): domain Bacteria; phylum Pseudomonadota; class Gammaproteobacteria; order JABXHR01; family JABXHR01; genus JABXHR01. The sequence continues at coordinate 1,443 of JABXHR010000230.1, forward strand.
TCCTACCTGAGAGACTTGAAGCACTCGAACGTTGGGACGGGTTGGTAGGCGATATTGTCTACCCGATGCCGGCTGAATTGACCGTACGTGAGAAAGGGCTATGTTAACGATAGTTACCTTAATCAAAGGTGCCCTGACGGAGTGACGGCTCCGCCAGAGCGGCCAATTAGAGACAGGAAGGAGTCCCTAATGACACTAAAAATTATATCGGTTCAGCGGGGTGCAGTGTATGCCTCGTAAACTTGTAAGTGAGAGAAGCGCAGAACAGTGGCAGGCAATAAACGACACGCTGGCGGGCCTGAATTCAAAAGACGCGGTCACAAAACGGATGGCTGATACGAATATGAGAGACATGTGGCTAGCCTCTCTCACCAACGATGAGTTTTGTGAACAGTACGGCTACAAAACGGCGGTGCCTCAGAGGGTGTTCGCTCTAAAGTACGGAATCAACCCAACTTCCGTAGAAGCAGCGGTCAAACGCAAAGCGATGCAGCTGGATGGACAGCTGGGCGAAATTTACTTTCGATATACGTGTAAAGAGCCAGAGTTACTAGAAGCACTTGGGTTAAAGCCGTTGGAACTTGCAGGTGGTGAGCTCGAGTTTATAACCATCTTAGGCGCATTACTAAGCGGCTGTCTGAAAGAGTGGAACCCTCCAAAAAAGTTGAGTGAAAAAGACAAAAAATTAGATAAGCAGAAGCAGAAGAAGCACGCCCCATACGATGAGGTCACAATAGACGGTGTTGGATATAGGTTCTTCAAACCTGAGATAACGAACGGGTGTTCTCCTGAGGTTAAAGCTGCCATTAAGGACGAAATCCTACAGCAGAAGTTGGAGAATGGGACGTTGAAAGCGAAAGGCAAGTCGACCGTCTACGCACTCAAACCAGAACTCGAAACCCTTTACCGCTCCTATGAGTCACTGGCCCGCTTCATCATCAGTTGTAGGTAATCAGCTACTAGCCGACACAAAAAAAAAGCCCCTTGAATGGGGCTTCTTCATTTCTGGGCACCGTCATTTCTTAGAGCCACCTGGCACTGACTTCTTTAAAGCTTCTAGGTTCTTACGCTCTTGCTCAGTCATCACGACACTCCTTATTGAAATCACCCGCACATTGTTCACCTAACTCACTACCAACTCTTCCAGCCTTTTTGCGTTTTACGCTGGAAGCTGTTTGATACCGATAGCGATACCTTGGCTACTCCACTAACAAAAACGGAGTATTCCGATGTCAGCAGAATGTTTACTTCCCGCCAAAGAGGCTCGCAAGCGTCTCGGTGGCATTAGCAAAATGACGGAGGCTAGGTGGCGTCGTCGTGGGTATCTACCTGAACCCGTCCGCGTTGGCCCTCGCAACTTTTACCGTGAATCAGATATTGCACGTCTGATTGAGGAAGGTGCAAATGCCTAGTGCCTACGAAAAACACGAAGCGGCTGTTAATCGCTTGATTACCGTTCTCGATGGCGATTGTGGGTTCACTCAAACCTTTACTGACCACGTTGAAAACTTACAGCCCGGGCAGTACTCGAAGAGTCACAACCTGCGATTGGACCCACCGAGAAACATACCCGTTGACCTACTCATCCGAACTCACGAAGGCCAAGCATTGATGCTGAAGGTATTCGCATACGGTGATAGCCAGCGCATTCACAGCTCAATCTTCCGCGTCATCAGCTACGCCGTTGAAGCGATACCAATGGGTATTCCACTGGTTCAGGTGATTGAGAAGCAAGAGATGCTCAACCTAGCCAGCAAGTTTCCCTTCGCTGCCAAGTTAATGAACCAACACAACCTTGATTCCAACTCGCCGGGATTTAGCACGATAACAACGCTGGCTAGCTTCCTGAATCACAGTTGGATTGACCACGTTACTGAAGGGAGGGCAATCAATGAATGACTCAAAATCAAAACTGACGGCAGTGGGTGCAGACGCCAATCAACAACCCACCACCGGTTTCCACTTCAAAGATAAAGAGGCAACACCTATGAATAGTACCACTGGACTTATCGCCCGCGAAAGCATCGCTGCGGCGGCAAAAGAAGTCTCCTTCGCGTTTGAGCTCGAGGGCACTACAGGTCACAACCTTGCGGACAGCCTGGTCAAACACGCTCTCGACACTGATGTAAGCACTGAGTCACTGCTAGAACAGGCAGAGACTTTATACGGGCACGCCGTTGGCCGTGGTGGTCGTAGTGAGTTCACCTGCTGGACGCTGAACCTACTCGTGCATATGCGTCTTCGTCAGATTGAAGCGGGTCTTATCGCTGACGGCCCTCAGGATTTACCTGTCGGTCTGGATGAAGAGACCCGCACACAGTTGGCCAAGCTCTACCGCCGCACAGACACCTTAGCGGCTGACCTTGTTCAATCGGTTGCACAGTGTACTGGCCCAGACGATTACTTCGCAAAGCTCGTTGACGCCTGCCTTGTGAACATCGGTAAGGGCTTGGCTGACACCTTACTTGTACGCGTACGCGACGCTATTCCCTACGACAGAATGCTGGCTTCGCACTCCGATGAGGTTAGTCATCTGCTCGAAGAGATGCACACCACGTTGGAACAGGCTGACGGCCTTATGGCAGGCCACGTTCGTCGTAACGGAGGTGGAATCCTATGGGTCTAAGCCAATTTGAAAAGGATACCCGCGAACAGTTTCACACGCTGTTCGTTCGGGTCGAGGCTATGGCGATGGAGCTCGCCCTTTATGCACACGAAGGTGGGATGACCGGCTACAGCCGCGTCACCCAACAGCTCATCGACACTTTAGGCGATGGTAAATCTAGCTCGCACCTACTGTTCCAGCTTCGCTCTCTTATGCCGTTCGATTACTTGGATAAGCAGCTCAGCTGCGATGCCCGCGAATTGCTTGATGAGCTTGATGTGGCGGTACACGAGGCGGAAACGCTGATTGCGAACTACGTGCAGAACGGAGGTTCAATATGAGCAACCTGACCTTCAGAACGCTGGCCATTCGTGGCCAGCAAATCTTGGACTACCGCAACGCCAAGGGATACCAGACGCCGGAAGCGTTTAGACGGTTAATCGCCGAAGTCAGCGACCCGTTCCCGGACTGTTATCAGCTAGCAGACCTCGCTGACGATATCCGCAAGCACGACAACTACTACCTCGAATTTAACGATGACCTTGTGATTCTGGTTCGAGATGCGTTGCTCGCTGTTAAGGAGACGTTGGCCGCTACAAAGGGGGCTCTTCACTAATGCATATAACCGAAATTGAAGTCGCCAGAGCACTGGCAGTAGAGAGCCGCAAGCTAGCGGCTCATCTCTCCAAACTAACCAACGATAGTGACATTGAGGGTCTGCTGGTCGATATCCGGGACAACCTCAAACAGGTCGATAACACGCTGCTGAAGATGGCGTTGAAGGAGGCTACCAATGACTGAACATTACTCAGAACAGGAAAGGCAGGACCTACTCGTTCGCCTCTTCTCGGTGGGACAAGACCTGAAAGTAAGCAAATGGGGTGATGGTTCTATCACTGTCACCGGTCGCGTCTCTCCCCTTCACGATAACGCGGGCAAGGTTGAGAAATTCGGTACTTGGCCTTCGTGGGACGCCTTCCGTGAATCGTTCTTCTGGACTGAAAACCTCGAAGCTAAATGGCAGGAGGCTTCCAATGGCTAATTACGATTGGGTCGCTGAGGCCTATGAGCGTTACTTGGATGAGCTGTGGGACGACATCTGCAAGGCCGACGATGAGCGTGCCGCAGAGCTTGCTGCAGAACGCGATGAGGAGACCTCAGATGAAGACTAAGAGCTGGCATTACACCTGTTACGAGCACGCGATGGCTCGAATGATGAAGTTGGCGGAGAAGAAGGCCGTTGCACTTTTGAACATTCAGCACGAACCATCCTGTCCAACCCTTTCAACACGCGACGCTAGCAAATGTACCTGCGGTGACTGTCTCGAATACGAAGTCGTCCAGGTTCGCTAAGGGGTCAATATGTTAAAAATATCCTGCACCGAATATCGACAGCCGTGCGGTAAAACGTACGGCATTGTCGACGGTCAGGTTGTTAAGAAGAGCGGTGCTAACCGTAAAGGTAAGGCCACCGCCCGCAACCTGTCCTTTGAGAACCTGTCGGAGTATGCCGAATGGCGTAAGTCGGCAGGTGCCAATCTAATGCGTCACGCAGGTACCTATGCTGACGAATACGATTCAATGCCCATCGTTTATATGGGGGACGAATCAGACGCGGCGATATCTGCTTCAACTAAATATCTGGAGTTCCGGGACAGTGCTGGCGGCATCCTGACAATCGATGTTGATTACAAGGATGACGATGAGCACTACGGTATCTATCCAGAGAATATCGACCGTATCACCACGCACGAAGGGCTGATAGAGAAGATTCGTTCGCTTGACCCTGCCCTAGCTGACGTGGGCATCTACGTTCACGACTCTAGTTCCAGTTGGATTAAGAAACCTGACGGCGATTGGTTCACTGAAAGTAAGGGGATGCACGCTGATATTGCGGTCCGGGATGCGTCAGAGATACCGGCCATCATTGAACTGCTTATCGACAAGGCGTGGTTGGCCGGCACCGGTTGGGTGTTTGTGACCAAAGGTGCGTCTGTCCTTGAGCGTCAACTTATCGATGTTGTGATGAGCCGTCCGGTTCAACCTGACTTCATTGCTGTTGGTCTTGAAGACGGTCTCACCTCTGAGCGTCGCCACACACTTGTTGAAGGGCGTGAGCTGAGCTTATCTGAGCTCACCCCTTTGGATAGACGCGAAGAAGCTCACGTTCTGTTCCTTCGCCAAAGGGCCAAACTTGAGCTCTCCACCAAGGCTGAAGAGCGTAAAGAGATTTGCATACAAGAACGTGCGGACCAGTACGAAGCTGAAGGTGTTCCCCGTGAATGGGCACTGGAAACTGCTTCGCGACTGTTCCGTAAGCACATCTTGGCGAACGGCCTCAAGGTTAAGTTCAAGGACCCCAATATCGGTGAAAAGACGGTAGAGGAACTGCTGGCTGATGGCGAAAGCTATGACGGTCAGCTGGTCTACGACCCGATTGAACCTGATTACAACGCGTCGGTGTGGTTCCAGTGGCGTAAAGGTGTCGACCCTCGCCTTTGGGGCTATAAGCACGGCGGTTGTGAATATCTGTTAGAGCGTAAGGTTGATGATGCGACAGTTAATAGTGCTGTTGGGCGTCTACTAGAGCGACTTGAAGTGACTGGGATAAAGGAAGAGATGCTGAATGTCGACCGCATCTCTGACTTCATCAGCCGCAGCTACGTTAACCCTAACAACTCCAAGATTATGATAATGGAGCGTGGACGTCAGCGACCCACAATGCTGACTGAGCAGAAGTTCCTTCAACTCAAGATTGGCGGTGCCATCCACTTCATCAACGAAAACGTGGTCTCCGCTATAACCGATGCCGACTTGTGGGATAAGTTGGTGGAGGCACTGGAAGTTGATAGTGAAGCCGGCCAGTTAATCACAGCCTCACAAGCGAAGCTGTATCTGGATATTTACGATAAGACCAAGGTTCAAAGCGTTGCAAAAATCGTTGCGGGGTACGTTTACAACGAGATTCTACTGACCCGCCAAGGTGTCGGCGAGAAACACTTCGTTGATATGTTCTCCAAGACTATCCGCACTGAGTTCGACCACCTCGGCAACTTCGTTGTCTACCACCCCTTCCAAAAACTCAACACGCGTTTGGTACCGAACGAAGTAGCTTCTGGGGTCATTGCTGACTACAAAGAGCACTTCGCAGAGTTCGATGCCGTCATCGATATGATTTGCTATGCACGCTTTGCCAGTGATGCCCGCAAGGCGTTTCTCTGGCTCAAGGCGACAGCCGGTTTCGGTAAGTCGCTGTTGGCAGCTGCGTTTGCTGAACACAATCTGGTTTTTGAAACCAAGTACGACGTGCTCGACAAGATGTTGAAGGGTCAGCCCTCTGGTATCAACCTGACGCAGTTCTATCAGTCTTGGCTGCTATTCGTCGATGAGTTCAAGTCGGCAGGTGGCATCTTGAAGGACCTCAACAATAAGCTGACCGGTGCCGCGAAGAACCAACTTCAGACGGAGATTCGCGTCTACACCAAACTCTTCTGTTCCCGTGAAGATGTGCACAGTCTGACCGGGAGTGGCGTTGAAGAGCAGTTCGCTGACCGCTTCAACTTCATACAGGGTTTGGGTCAACACATCGACAAACGGCCTTTGGTCGCTGAGCTCGGTACCAAGGTGTACCGCAAGGGTGTCGCCTGTTACATCGCCCACAGGGTTAACCGGTTCGTTGATGAAATGCGCACTCTAGGCGAAGAGGAGTCCAAACCTTTCTGTGACCAGAAGCTGCGTGAATTCCACAAGCAATACGGCATCACCAACACCTTTGGCTCTATGGGCGATGAGCTCGAAGACACTGCAGGGCTGGTGGTCAGAAAGCTCACTGGGCTTGTGAGTACTTGGATGATGACATTCGGCAACCGGTACCTCACGTCAGAACTTGACCGTGAAGAGGCTCGCCTGCTGAAGCTGTTGGACGCTAAGGCGAAGGTTGTGAAGCGACTCGGGAAGGCTGAGCCGGAGATACTCATCAAAGACCCTATCGCCATTATCAAACTCATCATTGAACCGCTATTCGACCGGTCTGAGATTACCAAGATTTCATACGCCGCGGCGGATATTGCACAGCTGATGGACCAAGGTGGGAATGACTTCACCGTCGGTAATCCAAGATACCGCTACGTTGAGCTTGAGCGGTTGGACATTGGGGTTAACGTTAGTGGGGCGGCTGTTAAGTCGCGTTGGAAGGTCAAGGGTCATCAGGACCGTGGACGTGGAATCATCATCCGACAAGACCCTGACAAGTTGTTACCGCTGTTCTATCCGGTCCTCAAGTCTGATGTGGAAGGCTCTGATGCTAAAGAGTTCGATGGCTTCTTTGATGATGAGGAAGCACAGAAGGCTATTGAACAGCGACGTGTTCTGAAGGAGCAGTCAAAAGAGGAAACACTCAAACGGGCTGGAATGTTGGGCCCGACGGAGGTGAAGAATGACTGATCGGAATGCTGGGACAGTGGGACAGCTCGGGACAGCGGCATCTGTCCCACCTCAATCCCGCGTCGTTACTGGGATAGAGCCCTACTGGGTCAATGGGACACCTTCTTTCTTTACTTTAGAAAAAAATAATAAGAAGAGTAAAGAAAGAGGAGAGAGAGCGTACGGGAGCGTATATAGAAAAATCGCTGTCCCACTGTCCCCGAGCGTTAAAAACACCCGCAAACCCGCGTCACACCTACGTTTGAGCTGGGACAACCCTATCTGTCCCAGCACCCTTCTGGGACAACTGCCTGTCCCAGTGGCCCAGAAGCGAGGTGCGATATGAACTGCCAACACTGCCAAACGCCATTGGCCATCCCGGAGAAAGACCTGAAGCAGTTATCAGAATGGCGTCACCCTCGGCTCTACTGCATTGAGTGCTACCGAGCCAATCAACTTACACCTAAGAAACGCCGCCGCGTCCGTGCGGCATAGGAGCGACCTTATGAATCAAATCGAAGCTAACAGAATCGTTGACCAGGTACGGGTTGATGTAGTCCGTGGTCTCTACAGCGAGCAAGAGGTTGCAATCATCGTTGCTCATCTGCAGCAGGCCCAGTCGGTGATAGACCGCCAACGTGTACTAACAGGAGGCGAGACCAATGGGGATGAGTGAAGACCTGAAGCGACGCAAGAAGCTGTACGGCAGTTGGAGATGGAAGAAGGCACGGTCTGCATTCTTAAAGCAGCACCCCGACTGTGTTGACTGCGGAGCACCGGCCAAGATTGTCGACCACACCGCAGGTCACAGCGAACACTGGGAGCGTTTGTTCTGGCATCAGGAGCTATGGCAACCCGTGTGCAAGTCGTGCCACTCGAAGCGAACCATCCACCGTGACGAAGGTGGCGTTGGGTTCGGGCTAGGCCATAGGGGCCGGTTGGGTGGTGCCATAGGGGTGGGGGGCAGTGTCAAAGATTGCAACGGCGACCTCCACCACGGTCAGCCCATTTCTTTATCGAGGAGAGGTGTCGGAGGCAACCCTATGGCGGCAGCTTTAGCAAAAATGCAGCAAAAAAGATTACAGGACACCCTATCTAAACTTGAGGAATCGACCGATGACCACGAAGAATTCTAGCGTTACCAAAGTTAAATCAAAATCTCCTACGCCCGATTGGGTGCCACCTCACCTGACTGATACATACCAGCAAATAATGCGACACCTGCAAGAATCCGCTGGCTATGTTGACGCAGATGAATCTTTGGTTCGTCAGTTTATTGAGGCCCTCGATAACCTGCGTCAATGCCAGCAGATTGTTAAAGAGGAAGGTGTTGTAGCCGTATCGCCGCAAGGCCAGAAAGTGCATCCAGCCCTCTCTGCTCAAACCGCGTTGAACGCCACACTCACCAAAATTGGTGGAATGTTGGGCTTGGGGCCTGCTCATCGAAAAAGATTATCGTTTGAAGCTACAAAGACTGATTCATCCAAACCATCTAACCCTTGGGCGGTGTGATTATGGCGACAACAGCAAATCCAAATTGGCATCAGGCCACTAGTGCGGTGGATGTTATTGCACCGCCACCGACTGACTCTGCAGCGTCCGACAAGTTTGAGAAACTGGTTGGCAACTTCGTTCTGACGCAAGGACCGCTGGCAGGGTCGAGGCTGTCAAGCTGCATCCTACCGTGGCAGCAGCGATTGGTTCGGTGGGTGCCTCACGTCAGTGAGGTTGCGGTAAAAATCGGTAAAGGTAGCGGGAAATCGGTTCTGCTATCAGCAATTGCCCTTGGCTCCGTTATGGATTGGGTGACGAGTGGTACCTACAAGCGAGGTCTCGTTGTTATCTTGGCCAGCAACGTTGAAACAGCCCGAATCGTATTCAATCACTTGCTCGAATCAATTTTTGCGGACGATTTCCTCAAAGGCCAGTTCAGCACAAACACTCAGCAGAGATTCGTCAAGCACACAGAATCTGGGATTGTCGTTCAGATTATTCCCGGGGTGCTCAAACGTGCCGTTGGTCTGCGTCCGAACTTGTTATGTATTGATGAGCTACACGTTGCTAGTGAAAGCAGAGAATTCGGCGATGTTGTGCACCAGCTCAAGTCGGGTGGTGCGAATAACTCGAACTTTAAGACAATCACAATCACAACGGCACCGGTTCACGGGGGTCAGGGTGTGTATCTCGATTGGTTGGCTAAAGCCAGAGCGATACGAGATGGGAAGATTAAGAACGATAAGTTCCTGCCTGTTCTGTACGAATTTCCTGTTCTGCAACGACCTGACATTTCACCCGATGATTCCAGTCAGTGGTTCCGTGGGATGCCCAGCCTTATCACTGAAGAGGGTGGTGTTGGTACGATGACCGCAGCGGCAATGGAGGCTGAACTGCAGAATGCACTTGATGATGCTGATGTTGCCGGCTTGGTAGCGTACCAGAACCTCCTCAGTCAGCGTTTGGGCATTGAGGCGGATGAGCGACAAGGCGGTGGTTTAACCCTGTTGTCTGAATACTGGGACGACTGCAAGACCGATGCTCTACCGTCACTTGCTAGCAATCCCGCCTTCATCGCCTGCGACCCTTCCAGCGGACTCTCGGATCCATTCGCTGTGATTCTAATGTACGAAGTGAACGGTGTTCTCTGTGTCCTCAGCCGTCAGTGGTTGACTGAAGAAGGTTTCTCACGGGCACCGAATAAGCTCCGCCGCATCTATGACCAAGCCAAAGAGGCTCGAGAATTAATCGTTGTACCAACCACGTCTGAGATTGAATCTGGCGTGTTCTCTTACATCAACGAGATTATCAGTCGAGCCGGCGGCGGGGTTACGTGTGGCGGCGATGCCGCTGGCTTGAGTGGCTTCAAAGAACGGTTCGAAAGTGCCGTTTGGACCTACGAGCCGATTAGTCAGGGCTGGCAATTGCACGCTGCGTTTGAACGTATGTGCGGCCTCGCCTTCGATAATCAGCTGCTTCATCTAGGCCAGCCTCTACTGACCGCCAACGTCAAAAATCTTCGCTTAGACGGTAATCGTCTGAAGAAAGCGGACGCAGGCGAATCAGGTCAAGGGCAAGCGAAAATTGATGGGGCAATGGCGATGCTTAGTGGTCTGCAGTTGCAGTCTTCAAACCCGATTTTATCAATAGAGGGTTTGGTCGGATAAATTGACCTTAGGAGGCTATTCGGTGTCATAAACCACACTGACTGGCCTCGAGGTGAAGCGTTCTTTGAACCTTTTTAAATTACATTCGCTATTCCCACTCAATAAAAGCAATGGAATAAAACATTGATTTATATGGCATTTATTTTCACTTTCTAACGAGTTTATAACTACTCTGTTCGTTTTTGCTTACGAAAGACATCATTATCACCCAATACTTACGTAACTGTAGCTTTCAACTTAAGAACTTCCTAACTGAATTAATGCTTTCTCTGTACAAGCTCACGCAAGATCAGTTCGGCAGCATACAGAGATCCGTATTTATTAAGATGATCTACATCTCTGTAGAGAGGAACGTTATCTTTATAGCCATAACAAAAATTGGAGTCGCAAAAATACTTTGGAAGATCTATAAATATTACACTTGGAAACTCTCTTTCCATTTCCAATAGCATTGATCTGTATTTGTTTGCGCGCTCATCGTACAGCTCTCGTGCATAACGACAATTTGGCTCATCCACTATATTACCCTTAACAAGTGGACCATACGGTCGCCAACGAGTAGTTGTATTTTTCACTACACAAGTATGAGACTGCTTGCCCAACTCTGGCACATCAATGACAAAAATTACTTTTTTTCCACTTCCTATTAATTCGTTGACTGTTCTTTTGAAGCCATTTTTAAAAACAGAATAACGATCGGCGTTATTAGGTTGACGCATATCAACTACATTTTGCTTCGTTACGCGAGCGAGATCTTGTTGCTGAAATGCGGTGTTATCCAAATACACTGGACCCATTGTCGATAAAATTACAGTATCTATAGTTTTGTTATTTATGATGTCGTCAAGTGATGCGTTTGTATGAGCAGCACAACCACCAACCGTAAAGCGATAATCATACCTATCAACATCTCGCAACGGAATGCACCCAGCGCTTTCATACATCTTTATTCCCCCATTGGTTTTAACCAACATCCCATAACCTAAATGACCAGCGTGGGAATCACCTACTATCGCAATTCTTGCATCAACATTAGTGGATGGTTGATTAGGTAAAGTGCTAGGAACTTGATAATATTTTGCCCCATTTGAATTTATTGAATAAAGATAAAACGCTAAAACTAAAGCCACAGAGCTAAACAAAATGATTAGCAAAGTTTTCGTTTTTACAATCTCACGCGATCTAAATGGACGTTCTATTAAATAATAGCTTGCAATGGACAAAATAAGCGTCAGAGCAACCCATTCAAGTTTATCGTAAGTAGAAGGTTCCTTTCCAATACGAGAGAAGGCAAAGATTGGATAATGCCACATATATGCCGAATAACTTATGAGACCTATTCCAACAAATGGTTTGCTTGATAAAATTTTACCAACCAATTCATCTTTTGAGGCAAATAAGATAATGAGCGACACACCAACAATTGGGATCAAAGTATAAAAACTTGGATGCTGAGTATCCCCATCAAAGAATAGAACGCTGTAGAAAATTAGGTAAAGACCAAAGATTGGGAGTAAATCTATAGCCCAACCTTTTCTAATAGAACCATATTTCAGCTCAAAAGCAGCAAGCAAAGATCCACAAGCCAACTCCCAAAAACGACCGTATGGAAGATAAAAGTTAAACATTGCATTGCGAGACTCCATCACATCCGCAAATTGCAAGCTAAGTAGAATAGAAGCTCCGATTACTGCTAAAAAATATTTTTTTAAGACCTTCCAAAGCAAAATCGCTAAAAAAGGAAAAAACAAATAAAACTGTTCCTCCACCGCCAAACTCCAAGTGTGGAGAAATGGCATTGTAAGCGTATTTTGAGCCCCATAATCTGAAGCACTGCTGTAGAAGAAAAAATTCGAACCAAAGTAAAGACTAGAAAAAATGCTTTCTGCATATTCAATAAATTCTTTAGGGCCTAATTTTTGCCACGCATAAGGTATTGATACAAAGATAACCACAAAAAGCATCGGCAGAATGCGTCGCGCTCTTCGTTCATAGAAGTTCAGAAAATTAAAAGAACCTTTTGACTCAAGCTCAGAAAGAATTATGCGTGTTATCAGATATCCACTAATCACAAAGAAGATATCGACGCCAATAAAGCCACCTTCAAACCAATCTCTACCAAAAAGCACCATCTGTGCGTGATAAAGAATGACACTGACTACGGCTATCGCTCGCAATCCATCAATTTCTGCTCTGTAGGAAAGTTTCGGAGAATTCACTTGGTTCACTTGGTTCACTTGGTTCACTTACAATTGGACGCGAGTCTACATTAATAGAACCGTTAGGCATACTCTGCTCGTTATAATCGATAAGTACACGGCGGGCTCTACCTAGCGAGATGCAAGAGCCGGTTCTCAACTAGCGGGCATACACTTTGGATTGGTCCACGGAAATTAGGCTCAGATCGGTCTAGGAACTGAGAGAACCTTGTATAGCTGAGCATTTAAGGGACCTTAATCTCAACCACGCTGTCCGTCTTCGTCGCTTGGCTAACGAGTATCACAACGCCAGCGGCGATGACCGGCTGAAGGCTCTCATTCTAGTCAAACAAGCTGCAAGCGTTGCCCGTGCCGCTGGCATAGAAATAAGTGAAGAGATGGTAGGTGAGCACTTAATGCAACTGATTTAGTCGACGCGACGGCTAATCTTACCAATCCGCTTCGGCGGGTTTTTTAATTGTTGAGCAGACTGACCACTTTAGAGCGATTTAGTGATTTGTTGCCCCTAATGTTGCCCCAGAGACTCAAACAAAAAAGGCCCGCATCTCTGCAAGCCATATAAATACTGGTACGACCGAGTGGACTCGAACCACCGACCCCCACC
>JABXHR010000156.1 GCA_013373515.1 Gammaproteobacteria bacterium
CAATAGATGCAGCCGTGTTCACAGCCGCGATAGGGATTGATTGAGCGATCAAAATCGATGTCCGGCGAGTCGTTGTAGTTGATGAGTGTTTTCGCGCGATCAACCAGCCACTCGGTTTTGGGTTTGTACTGTAGGGGTTGTTCCTGCACCTGCCAGCCGTCATCAAAATCAAAGCGCTGACAGGCTTCAAAACGCCCACTTTCGTTGCTCACTGCGGCCCTACCTTTGATCACTGACATTGGCTACTCCCAAAGTATTTTACTGTATTTTTATACAGTTTATTTTGCAAAGTCAATGGGTGTGATACTGTGTGCCTCAGCGACCCCTTGAGAGCCCAAATGTTCGAGATTTTTCAGTTTCCATACAATGACGATAACTACGGCGTCTTACTCCATTCACCCGAGACCAATTTGACGGCAGCCATCGATGCGGGCGACGCGGATGCCTATATTGCCTGCGCTGAAGCAAATGGTTTAAAGATCGATCAAATTTGGCTGACGCACCATCATGGCGATCATACGGCGGGCACTGCAGCGATGAAGGCGCGTTATGGATGTCTAGTGCTGGGCGCTGCCGCCACACAAGCCAAAGTCGGCCAAATCGACACCGTATTGGCCGACGGCGACAGCTTTGAATTCGCAGGCGCAATAGTGCATGTCATTCACACTCCCGGCCATACCCTCGATATGCTCAACTTCTATCTGGCCGATCCGCAATTGGTGTTTACCGGCGATACCCTGTTCGCCCTTGGTTGTGGACGCTTGTTCGAGGGTAACGCTTCGCAGATGTGGCAAAGCCTGCAAAAGCTGATGGTGCTGCCACCCAATACCACGGTGTATTGCAGCCACGAATACACACTGGCCAATGCCAAATTTGCCCTAAGCGTAGAACCCGCAAACACAATGCTGCAATCACGCGTCATTGACATCGAAGCACTCCGCGCCGAAGGCCAGCCTACCGTCCCAACAAACCTACAAATCGAGCTAGATACCAACCCGTTTCTTCGCCCCCATTCGCCTGAGATTCGCGAACGTTTGGAGATGACAGATGCCACTGACGCTGAGGTATTTGCCAAAATTCGAGCGCTAAAAGATTCGTTCTAGCCGTGAACTGGCGATGCAATCCAACCACATCAACAGGCCTGCCAATTTTCGCCTCGTATTAAGTATATAGTTAATTCAATACAAATTTTTTTAACATTTACTTATCAATAGTGCTTTTCCAAAATGCAATCAACTCGCAGCTCGGCTGCTGCAATTGATGTTGAGGAACGCTAAATGGCTAAAAAGTATGACGCAGGGGTCAAAGAGTATCGGGAAACCTACTGGATGCCCGACTACTCCCCGAAAGACACGGATATTCTGGCTTGTTTTAAGGTTACGCCCCAAGACGGCGTCCCACGCGAAGAAGTTGCGGCAGCAGTGGCCGCCGAGTCTTCGACCGGCACTTGGACCACAGTATGGACCGACCTATTAACCGATCTTGAGCACTACAAGGGACGCGCCTATGCCATCGAAGATGTGCCCGGTGACGACACCTGCTTCTATGCCTTTGTCGCCTATCCCATCGACCTATTTGAAGAAGGCTCGGTGGTCAATGTCATGACCTCCTTGGTCGGCAATGTATTTGGCTTTAAAGCACTTCGTGCATTGCGTCTAGAGGACATTCGCTTCCCGTTGGCCTATGTGATGACCTGTAATGGACCGCCACAAGGCATCCAGGTCGAGCGCGATATTCTCAACAAATATGGCCGCCCACTGTTGGGCTGTACCATCAAACCCAAGCTCGGTTTGTCGGCCAAGAACTATGGCCGAGCCTGTTATGAAGGCTTGCGCGGCGGCTTGGATTTCACCAAAGACGATGAAAACGTCAACTCGCAGCCGTTTATGCGCTGGCGCCACCGTTTTGATTTTGTCATGGAAGCCATATTGAAGGCCGAGGCCGAGACCGGCGAGCGCAAGGGTCACTATCTCAATGTGACCGCGCCCACCGCAGATGAGATGATGAAACGCGCCGAGTACGCCAAAGAAATCGGCGCCCCAATCATCATGCACGACTACCTCACCGGGGGCTGGTCAGCCAACACCCAGTTGGCACAATGGTGTCAAGAGAACGGGATGCTGCTGCACATTCACCGCGCCATGCATGCGGTGCTCGATCGCAACCCTCACCACGGCATCCATTTCCGCGTACTGACCAAGATTTTGCGTCTATCGGGTGGCGATCACCTGCACTCTGGCACCGTCGTGGGCAAGCTCGAAGGCGATCGCGATGCCACGCTGGGCTGGATCGACATTATGCGCGACAGCTACATCAAAGAAGACCGTTCACGCGGCATTTTCTTCGACCAAGACTGGGGCGCAATGCCTGGCGTCTTGCCGGTGGCCTCGGGCGGTATCCATGTTTGGCATATGCCAGCATTGGTCAGCATCTTTGGCGATGACTCGGTACTTCAGTTCGGTGGCGGCACACTGGGCCACCCCTGGGGCAATGCTGCCGGTGCGGCGGCCAATCGCGTGGCGGTCGAGGCCTGCGTCGAAGCGCGCAATCGTGGCCGCGAACTCGAGAAAGAAGGCAAGGATATCCTCACCAACGCCGCCAAACACAGCCCAGAGCTGGCCGCTGCGATGGACACTTGGAAAGAAATCAAATTTGAATTTGACACGGTCGACAAGCTCGACGTGGCACACCGCTAAGGAGACAACACCATGTCGATGATGCAAGACTATCAATCCAGTTTATCCAACCCAAACAGCCGCAAGTTCGAGACCTTCTCGTACCTGCCAGCGTTTGATGCCGAACAAACCCGTGCCCAAATTGAGTATATCGTGAGCAAGGGCTGGAACCCCGGCATCGAACACACAGAGCCCGAGAACGCGGCGGGTTCATACTGGTATATGTGGAAGCTGCCGATGTTTGGCGAAACCGATGTCGATGCGATTTTGGCCGAGCTAAAAGAGTGCCATGACGCGCATCCCAATAACCATGTGCGCCTAATGGGCTTTGACAACTTCGCCCAGTCGGCCGGTGCCTGCATGGTCATCTACCGCGGTCAGGTGGTATAGCCATGTCCGTCGTAGCCCGAACCAAGCCCGAGCGATACGTCGGCTTAAATCACGAAATCAATGGCGGCATGACCCCGATTGCCAAAATAATTCGAGATGCCAAGGTGTTCGGGCTAATTGATGACACAGAGACTTGTGAAGGTTGGAACTTGCAGGGCCTAGACGCCCTGCTAGACGAGGTCAATCGACACTGGGATCAATACGGCTGTTTGGTCAGCAACCTACCAAACGCGCTGCGCGAACGACACCGCGCCATCCATGGCAAAGCATTCCAACAAGCGACGCAAGCCGGTTGGAGCGGAGAGCTGGAAACCGACGATGAGCAATAAGGTAAATTCCGAACAATACCGTATCACCTCGGCACCGTTTTATCAGCCAGCGGGCGATGAGGTCGAGCTGTACAAGGCCGCCTACGCCGCTCGAATGCCGATGATGCTTAAGGGGCCGACCGGTTGCGGCAAATCTCGCTTTGTCGAATACATGGCCTATACACTGGATCGTCCTTTGATCACAGTGGCCTGTAACGAGGATATGACCGCCTCGGATTTAGTGGGGCGATTTTTGCTCGATAAAGACGGCACAAAATGGCAAGACGGCCCGCTAACCACGGCGGCCAGAATCGGTGCCATTTGCTATCTCGATGAGATCGTCGAGGCGCGGCAAGACACCACCGTAGTGATTCACCCGCTCACCGATCACCGCCGCCAGATGCCGTTAGATAAGACTGGCGAGCTAATCACCGCCCACCCCGATTTTCAGTTGGTCATCTCCTACAACCCCGGTTATCAAAGCCTGATGAAGGATCTCAAACAATCCACCAAACAGCGCTTTGGTGCATTGGATTTCGATTACCCTGCCCCCGAGATCGAAACCCAAGTGGTCGCACAAGAGTCCGGCCTCGACGAAGACACGGCCAAAAAGCTCGTACAAATTGCTGAGCGAACGCGCAATCTCAAAGGCCATGGTTTGGACGAAGGCATTTCGACGCGGCTATTGGTTTATGCCGCCCAATTGATTCACAGTGGAATCGACGCCCAAGCCGCTTGTCAAATGACGATGGTGACACCGCTGACCGACGACCCCGACATGCGCGATACCTTGCAAGCGGCTGTCGCCACGTTTTTCTAGCGCACTCCGATGACACTCGATCCGCGCTTTGTCAGCAGGCTTACCGAGGCGCAGCAAACCACGCTGACACAGAGCCTGCAAAGTGCCGAGAAAGCCCTTTCACCCACGGGCCTACAAGACTTCTTGGCCGGCGCACACGCATTAATCCAGCTCGGTCGCGGTGAAGGTCTTGTGCTGGCCTATCTCAATGAGGTTCCCGAGGTGGCGCGCCAAGTGGGCGAAGACCTTATTGACGATATCGTGACCGCCGCGATGAAGCTGTCGTCGATGACCTCCGGTGAAGTCATCAAGCTGATGCTCGAAAGCCTGACGCCAGCGGCGCGACATCTTGGAGATGGGCAGCTGCTACGCACTTATCTCACTTTGCTCCACCAATTGGCGAGTACGGCGGCGCGGGGGCTGCGCCCGATGCTGGCGCATATTGACGAACTGCTCTCTAAGCTCACGCTGAGCGGGCTTCGCCGCTGGTCGCAATTTGGGGCCAACGCCTATCGCCGCGATTTTGCCAAGCTCACGGCTTATTTTGATCTGGCCACTTCCGACAGCCGCGCCATGCTCGAATCCGAGCGGCGCGGTACGCGCTTCGTGCAAGTGCAGCGCAAGCTCAATTTCTATTTGCGGGCGCTATGGGGGCGTGATTTTTTCCTCAAGCCAATGGGTGCAGACGACACACTCTCTCGCCCCTATATCGATCAACACATTATGTACCTACCCGATGCACTCGATGACATTGCAGAGGTCAATGGGGTCGATGTGTACCGGGCCGCGATGGCGCATATGGCTGCCCATCAAGTGTATGGCCAGCCCCCCTTGAATGCGGACGGACTTAGTCCGGCGCAGCTGTTTTTCATTGGGTTTATCGAGGATGCGCGAGTCGAGGCGCTGGCCAGCGCAAGTTTTCCGGGTCTTCGCGCACTATGGCGATCGCTGATTGCCGTGGGTGAGCCGCACAAGTCATCGACGGCGGAATTACAGCTAATAGAATGTATCGCAGCGGCGCTGCTCGATGGTCAATCCACTGACGACCCAGACATCGACGCCATTGTCCATACGTTTGGTCAAAACATGGAAACAAAACCAGAGCAACTGGACTGGGTCTGGGCCTTGGCGTTGCAATTGCACCATTTGCTCGCCAAGCGGCGAATGATGCCCAGCCTGCGCCTACTAGAGCGAATTCGGATTCCCTATCGCGACGATAACCGCATTGTGTTCGAGTTTTCACAGTTCGATTGGCTGCAAACTGCACCGGGGCAATCAACGCAACAGGTCCGCAAACAAGTGAGCGTCATCGACATGGCCAATGAGGTCGATTGCGAATTGGCAGGTGATGATGCCCAAGAGATTTGGACCTGCAGTACCGAAATGCGCCCCTATGAAGATGACCTCACAGACAACACGCTCAGCTTCAATCAACTGTGGGGCAAGGAGCCGATTTCCCCACCCTTTTATTACGGCGAATGGGATTATCAGCTGCAATTGACCCGGCCTGACTGGGTAACCCTAACCGAGCGGCGCCAGCCTAAAGCCTCCGCTGAGGTCATCGAACAAATCTTGCTCGAATACCGC
This sequence comes from Gammaproteobacteria bacterium, assembly GCA_013373515.1. GTDB lineage: Bacteria > Pseudomonadota > Gammaproteobacteria > JABXHR01 > JABXHR01 > JABXHR01. The sequence continues at coordinate 5,760 of JABXHR010000156.1, forward strand.
CCGGTGGCGCATCAAATCAAACGCATTATCGACATGCTGACACCACAGGGCGTGGTGCGCCAGCGCAATCTTGAGGACGGCGATGAAATCGATCTCAATGCCGCCATCGACGCCATGGTCGCCATTCGCATGGGCGAGCAGCCCAACCCCAGAATCACCCGTCGCAATGTGATTCACAATCGCGATCTCGCGGTTGTGTTATTGCTGGATTTATCCGAATCCACCAACGACCGGCTTGATGGCAGCGATAAAACCATCCTCGATTTAACGCGTGAAGCTAGCACTTTGCTGGCCACGGCGATCCAGGGCATCGGCGACCCCTTTGCCATCCACGGCTTCTCCTCCGATGGACGCGACGATGTACAATATTATCGCTTCAAAGACTTCACCCAGCCCTTTAACGACGAGGCCAAAGCACGGCTAGCCGGTATGCAAGGTGGTCTGTCCACACGTATGGGAGCGGCGTTGCGACACGCGGGACAGCATCTGCTGAAACAGGCTGAGCAGCGAAAATTGATATTGCTGGTCACCGACGGCGAACCCGCCGACATTGATGTGCGCGACCCCAACTACCTACGTCAAGACAGTAAAAAAGCGGTGGAGCAACTGCACAGCCAAGGGGTTCAAAGCTATTGCTTGAGTTTGGATGCGCGGGCCGATCATTATGTTAAGCAAATCTTTGGTGCCAACCACTACACCATCATTGATCGCGTCGAAAAGCTGCCTGAGGAACTGCCCTTGCTGTTTGCTGGGCTTACGCGCTAGGCGGCGCTTTCCAGTCCAGCACCTGCCATCCCTCTTGATGCGCACGCGCAAGGAGCTTGGCGTCGGGGTTAACGACATAGGCTGTGTCCGCCAAGGCAAGCATTGCCGCATCGTGCAACGAGTCAGAGTATGCAGTGATGTGGGTCGGTGAGAGATTTTGCTCGGCGAGCCACGCTTGGATGCATTCCGGTTTACCCGTTTGGTAGGACGTCGGCCTGACCAGCTGATCATCCTCGTCCAACGCCATACCGATGGCATGTTGGCAGCCCAATCTTGCCGCAACCGCTTGGGTGACGGGCGCAATGGTCGCCGACACGATGAGCACGCCCCCCTCGCCTTGCGCTGCTTGAAGCGCTGCCAAGGCGTCAGGAAAGGCATAATCGCTGACCACACGCTCTGCCAAACGCGTCAACAATGACGCTTGCTCGGCTTCCGCCAGGGCGTGCAGGCTATGCCAAGAATCGCGTACCTGCGCCACAATGTCGAAGTCGCCCTGTTGATATAACTCTAAAAACACCTTCTGCTGCGCCAAGGAGCGCTGTGCAGGGTCATGGCCATCAAGATAGAGCTGGTGTGCCAACTCCACCGAGCAATCGTTGGCAATCAGCGTGTGATCCATATCAAAAACCGTGAGCTTCATATGACACCTTATAGGGCTAATTAAGTCGCTGATGTTAACGAGTGCGCTGAGCATTGGCGAATTTATCTCGGTCGATCAAACCAATCCAAAAGGATGTTGATCGGCTATGTCTCGCTTTCATCGAGAAAACGATAAGCCGCTCACAAAACGCTGGCGTAATTTGATCTCTCCCTCAAAAGTGAACTTTGTAACTACAAGTCGATCAAGATTTGCGTAATTTGGTCGACTCCACAACAACACTTCAAACGAACTATGGCTAGAATCGACTCTATTGCATCGGCCTCGTTGTCTACCTCAGGCAATGAGCATCGACGCGCAACTACCCGCTTTGCCGGTGAATCAAACCCCAACCGCTTAATCGGTGAAACACTTTCAAGTGTCACCACACGTATGGCCTCAGACAGCCGCGCTTCAGATCCGTGGGCTTGGGTATACGAAGACGACAAACCTGCAAACAATCCGCCAAAGCCACCGGCGAACGAGCCACCGAAGCCACCGGTGAACGAACCACCGAAGCCACCGGCAAATGATCCGCCTAGTAAGCCAGAGAAGCCTGAGAAACCAGAGAAGCCTGAGAAACCAGAGAAACCAGAGAAACCAGAGAAGCCAGAGAAGCCAGAGAAGCCAGAGAAACCTGAGAAGCCAGAGAAACCTGAGAAGCCTGAGAAGCCTGAGAAACCGCAACCGCCAGCGCCACCGCATGAGAGCTGTGGTGGTGTTGAGGCCAGCGCACCCAATAAAAAGCGCGATCAAACGATTTCTGTGCATGGCAGCGAAGGCAAGGTCAACGCAGGTCGAGGCAATGATCGATTCGAATTGGAATCAGGCGTGTTTAAAACCGATGCTGGCTTGGTGCTGCACGGCGGAAAAGATTTGGACACCCTAGCGCTTCACGGCAGCAGCAACGAATATAGTCTCGTGAAGGTCGGCAAAAACCGTGTCGAAATCACCAATAATCACACTGGCAATTCGATCACCACACGCTCGGTAGAGAAGTTTGAGTTCGACAACAAAACCATTTGTATTGACGACATCAAACCAGGGAAGCCTACCCCCCCGAAGCCAGAGCCACAGCCCCCGGTTAATCCGACGCCTCCACCGGCGCCGGTTGAGCCGCCCTGTGATCCTCATGGCGACACCGCCAAAGCCCTGTCGCATGTGCCCAAGCAAAGCTTACAGAGCCTGCATGCATCGTTCTCTGCCGCCTACCTTGCGGGCAAACAGGGCGAATGGGACAACCACAACTGGCCACAAATCGCGCTACACAGTGGCTGGACGATTCGTACCGATGCACATGGCAACGAGTACATTCATGTTGCGCCGAATAGCAACTTCAATACACGCTGGGTGCACAACCCCACCATGGTGCCGGGTAATCCTTGCGAGTTGCCCGTCAAAATTAGCCCGATTGTGATTGATCTGGACGGCAGCGGCGCAATTGAGACGTCCGGTGAGTCAACGGCGAAGCACGTCAATCCAGGAACGCAATTGGGCCAGACGGTGGCATTTGATATGGATGCCGATGGCGAAGCTGAATCAATCGAATGGATTCAAGGCGGTGGCGATGCATTGCTGGTCGACAATCGTGACGGCAAGGCCGCGACGGATATGGATGGCTCGCGCCTGTTCGGTGATGACAGCGGTCGCTACGGCGATGGCTATCAAAAACTCGCCAAACTCGACGAGAACGGCGATGGCCAAATTTCTGGTGATGAGCTAGAGGGCCTGTCTGTGTGGATCGATGATGGCGACGCAATCGTCGAAGACGGCGAAATGCAATCAGCAGCCGAGGCAGGTTTGACTTCGATCAGCGCCGAGCGCAACGATGTGCTCAACGATCGCGGTGAGACACTGATGCAGTCAACGGCTGTGGTCAATGGTCAAGAGACGCTGACCGAAGATGTGTGGTTTGGCAAAGCCTAAACCCTAGGATGGGGGGCGACACTCGCCCCCTGCCCTCAGTCAATGGCCTTTAGCGACAACCCAAGCTTGAACACAGCCACCGGTGCAGGCTCCTCCTCCGTCCAGGCTTGAATATTCAATTCGCGAGTCACCCGTTCACCACGCTCGCGGCTCTGTAGGATCATCTGTCGAATCAATGCCCCTTCTTCACATCGAAAAATGGTGTGTCCGTGGGCACGGCGCTTGAACTCGGCGTCGAATGACGCAAATGCCAGCGTGATTTTGATGCCAAGTTTGCGCGCAATCCAGTAAGCCAAAAACCCACCGGCCACGTCTGCCCCAACGGCAAATGCACCAAAATACAAACTCTTGAGATGATTGTTATTGCGCCAACGATGCTTGATCTGCATCTCCAACACATCATCGTCAATGCGGCAAATCTTAGGGCCCACATAGGTAATCATTGGTACCTTGGCCAAGCCAAATCCCCAAAGCCCCAAATTGGCAATCAAACGCGCTTTGTCAAACGCAGGAGATTCAAAACTCGGTTTATTCATGTGGTGCCTCATGGCCATTGTGCGTCAATAAATATAGCGCCATTTGCTGGCTGCCCTCGGCAAATTGAATCAAAGCATCGCGTCGCGCGGTGTCACCAAGTGGCGCAATATCGCCATCCAAGGTTGGCCGTGATGGTGCAAATAAATCGGCGCATCATGATTAAATCGTGGGTCGTTGAGATTTCGCCCAAAGGTGTAATTGGTAAATTCAGATTCGGATAGCCCTGCGATGGTGGCCTGCAGATCCACCAAACTGGCCAATCGCTCATCGCGGCGCGGCTCGACCCACTTCGGCGCATGAATCATCAAAAAGCTATGGTTCCAATGCAGATCCAAGTCTTCAATAAATGAGGGCAAAAAGTCCGTTTTGTTGTTGCTACCTTGATGATCCCCGAAAAACACAAATACCGTGTTTTCATAGAGCCCAAGTGATTGATAGTACTCAATCAAATAGCCCATATTGTGATCGAGCAATTGCACCGCATGAAGCTGCTCCAGCCCTTCAAAGCCCGCCTCAATGGCCTGCTCTTCGCTGACATCCAGCAACTGTAAATCGCCACCGGTGTCGGCAATGGTATAGGGGCGATGGTTTGCCGCTGTTTGCACATAGGCCCACAACGGTTGAGTGGCACCCTTCAAAATATCTGCGCTTTCGGTAATCAGCGCGCGATCAGAAACGCCCCAAACATCCACCGTTGGCGACTGCCAATCTCCGTCCTCGACGATGGTCATTTGCGGAATACTGCGCTGAATAAAGCCACCGATATTTGCCCAGCCGGTGCTGCCGCCTAGAAAGTAAAACGGTCGATGTGGCATTTGCTCGACAAAGTTGCGCTGATCTGAGGCATAAGGATTGCGCGAAGCAGTATCGACCGCCGAAACATCGGGTATGCCGGTAAACGAGGCAAAAACGCTTTTGGCCGTCGAGACTGCTGGCACAAAGAAATTGGGAAACCACCACGAAGACGCTGTGAGTCGATCCAGATTGGGCGTTGCCACCAGCGGATTGCCAAGCGCTTGCAATCGACTGGCACCAAAACTCTCGAGCATCACAATCACAACATTGGCTTGCTCGCCTGCTGGGATTTTTGGATTCACGGGCAATTGGCGTCGAGTGAGCCCTTCGTCCAACACCGCTCCTTCGGCTTGCAATGCGGAAAAAACATCAGCCTTTCGCGCTGCTAATAATTCTGTGTCTAACGTCTGCGAGCGGAATTTTAACGAGCTGTATACTGAAATGGGCGCATTGAGTGCAAAGGTGGCCACCTCCGCATCACCGGCAAAATAGGCATGATTCCAGCGAAGCGGAACCGCACCAAGGCGCCCCTGCAAACAGATCAATACCAACCCAGTCGCTAGCACGGCAGATACGCCCCCTTGAAGCCAAAAACGCGTACGAGACAGCATATGCGCCTCGGTGGCTAGGCTAAGCCCGATGGCCCAGCGATGCAGACGATTGAACCCAAGCAACAACACCAATAACCCCAAACTGATCCAAACGACGGGGTAGCTTTCCCACACCATTTGGGTGGAGATGTCTGCGTTTTTGAGTAGATCGAATGCGGCCGCATCCAAACGCTTTTGCAGATACAGATAATGACCGGCGTCGAACACCCAGATCAAAACCAGCAGCAAGAACAGCAAAGCCATCCAGCCACGCAACGCTATACGAAAGCCAGGTCGAGCCAAGGCGTTAAATTTAGGTAACCATAGCCATGGCAGTGCCGTGAGCGCGGCAATCATGGCAATGCGCAGATCAAATCGCGCCCCCACCCAAAATGCTTGCAGGTCGACCGCGTCGAGCGCTGCGCTCAGCGGGCTTAGCCAAACAAAAAAGCCAATGCGCCCAAAAAGCATCAGCATTAAAAAAATTGATGCCATCAATAATAGATAGCGGGTGCGTCTGAGCATGGTGAGTCGTTCTTATGGGTGGATAGTGTGAACCTGTGGAACTACAGCGTAATCACAGCGCCATCGGCTGTGTTGGAGGCATAAACGCCATCCAGCAGCCTTTGATTAAGTACCGATTGCTCCAAGCTAAACAGCGCGGAGTGATCGCCACTATTGAGTGCATGCGCAAAGGCATCATATTGTAAAGCGTATTGATCAACGCTCAAGAACTGCCGCACCTCTGACTCGCCGTGGGTGTGATTGAAGTACGTCACTTTGGCAATGTCATAGATATTCGAGTTAAACGGTGCACTCAGCTCGACATAGCCTTTGTCGCCATGAAAACGCATGCTTTGATGAGTAGCCATTTGCGTGGCCACATAGAAGTCGAGATTGAAATCGGCAAACTCTGCGTTGACGTTGGCATAGATATCAGTGCCAAACTCAGGGTCAAAGTCGACCCGTCCACGAACCGCTAAAGGCTCTTGCCCCGTCACAAACCGCGTCGTGACGGTGGGATAAACCCCAATATCAGGCAATGCACCACCACCTAGACTCAATTGGTTGCGCATATTACTGGGATCGCGATTGAAGTAACTAAACGCCCCTTGCACCTGACGCAAGCGCCCTATTTTGCCATCGCTAATCCAATCTTTAACCAATTGCCATTGCGGATGGTAGGTCACCATAAAAGCCTCGGTGACCACCACGCCGTTGCGATCGCGTGCCTCGATTACGGACTGAATTTCGTCAGCATTGAGCGCAAGGGGCTTCTCGACAAGTACATGTTTTCCAGCATCTGCCGCCTTAATCGCCCATTCGACGTGATCAGAGCTGGGCAGCGGGATGTAAACGGCATCGACAGTGTCACTCTCCAACAGCGCCTCGTAGCTGCCAAATGCCTGGGAAATTCGATATTTCGCTGCGACCTCTTGTGCACGCGCCAAGTCGCGACTGGCGATTGCACTGATCTGTACCGCATCAGATTTGAATGCAGCGGGAATGAGGTGTTCACGCGCGATTTTTGCGCTAGAGAGAATGCCAAAGCGAATCATCAATTATCCTTGTGCTGGTTTTGCAGTGCCCAAGTGCCCCATGATATGGCAATCACCGCCAGTAACATACCCCAATACTGCACATTGCTGAGCCGGTCGCCAAGCAGCCACCATGCGATTAGCATGGTCATTGGCGGTTCGATATTCAGTGCCAGACTGGCCAATGTGCCGCTGGTGTACTTCAGCGCCACAATGCTCAGGGTGATGCCGACTGCATAGAACAAGGCAGCCGCGACAACATACACCGAGCCCTGAATTGCCGACCCATAAAGCTCGGCAAAATCATAAGGTGAAAGCAAAATCACCAAGAACACCACCCCGCCCGCGATCAGATTGCACCACGCCAAAAAATTGCGCTGCGCACCAAGGGCATAGGCATGGGAAGAGCTGATGACCAAGCCCGCCGCCGCACATGAAGCCACCAAGGCCAGCACAATACCAAGTGGGCTAGAAACCGACCAATTCACACCGACGCAGACCACAATTCCCGCCAGCGCAGCCGCAAAAGCTAGCGCAACGGCGGGCTTAGGCCAGTGCCGCGCTTGCAGCGATTCGACAATTAAGACAATCACGGGGAATAAATACAAAATGGCCACTGCCAGCGCAGGCGAGATGAACTGCACTGAGCTTAGATAGCACAGCCCAATCAGCGATAAGCTGACGCCGCCGAGTACGATCCATCGTCGCCCTACCGCTGGCATGTGCAAGTCACCGTTTCGCCACCATTCGATGCCAACCACCAACACCAGTGCAATCAGCATGCGTGCGCCGATCAATGCAAATGGCTCTGTGCCACGATCATAGGCATAGCGGGCAATGCTCGTCACCGAGGCCAACGTCGCCCCCGCGCCAAGTGCAATCAACACACCTAGCGCATTATTGGATGTCGCCAATTTAGCCATTCAGTTTTACCTGTTTTAACTTGCATTCTTGTACCGTGCGCAGGAGTATGACGCAGGTTTATCCGTCGGTCGACCCGGCTGTCGCGTTTAACATCGCCGGTGATCGGCAAGTCTTATACAAAGAGCAGGCAATGAACCCACTAACACTTGTGAGCACTCAAAATACAATGTCTCTGTCCACCATCGGGCAGGACGGTTTTCCAGAGGCAAGCTATGCCCCAATGGCGTTTATAGAAGGAAAGCTCTACAGCCTTTTAAGTGGGCTCTCGGCCCATTCACATAATCTGATGCGCCATCCTCAGGCGGGGCTGCTAATTTTAAGCGAATCGGCGCGAAATCCCTTCGCACGGGAGCGAATGAGCCTTCGGGCGACGGCAACCGTGATTGACCGCGAAGATCCTAAATTTGACAGCATTTGCCAAGACATGCAGCACGCGCTCGACGAGACGGTCTCGCTACTGGTGGGATTGCCGGATTTTCAGCTGTTTGAATTTACCCCTATCGGCGGCGACTACATCCAAGGGTTTGGCCGCGCTTATACGCTCAATGCTGCGATAGAAGTTGTCGAGCATGTCGATCCCCGCACATCGACGCCAACGGACGACTAGCGAATTAAAATTGGCCCTATACTTGGCAAAACAATGATTGGAGAGTGCAGTGTTTAAATCCTTTTTCCCAAGCCCGAAGTGGTTTTTCACAAGCTTACTACTCTGGAGCGCCGTGGGGATTGCCGTGTGGTACTCAGTGGGCGATCAACTGGGGCTGGCATTGGGATTCGGTCCCTTTGAAGAAGATCCTGCACCGGTCATTGGGCTTGGCCATTTCACCACACCTGAATTTATGTGGTTCTACGCCTTTGTCGGCTTCTTTTTCGTCATTTTTGCCGGCGCTTGGATGAGTCTTTCACGCCATCCGTGGCAACGCTGGTCGGTGCTGGGCACCTGCTATATCTTGTTTTTCACCTATTACTCGGTGCAGGTGTCGGTGGCGATTAACAACTGGTACCGCCCGTTTTACGATCTACTACAGGCCGCGCTTGGCGGTGAGGCGGTCACCATTGGCCAATTTGTCGATTACATCGTGATCTTTATGCAAATTGCCATGATGTATGTGATTTTGATGGTGATCAACGCCTTCGTGGTGGCGCACTATATCTTCAGATGGCGCACCTCAATGACCGAGTATTACTCTGAGTTGTGGCCCAAAGTACGCCACATCGAAGGGGCATCTCAGCGAATCCAAGAAGACACCATGCGCTTTGCCGCCATTCTTAAGGGACTGGGGACCAACATTGTCGACTCTGTGATGACCTTGATTGCATTTCTGCCGGTACTTTGGGGGCTATCGCAATATGTCACCGAGCTTCCCATCGTCGGTGATATCCCTGCGCCATTGGTCGTGGCCGCTATATTTTGGGCCGCGTTCGGCACAGGTATCTTGGCGCTGGCAGGCATCAAACTCCCGGGGCTCGAGTTTCAAAACCAACGTGTTGAGGCGGCTTACCGCAAAGAGCTGGTCTACGGCGAGGACAACGACGAACGCGCCGATCCAGTCTCGTTGCGCGAGTTGTTTGGCAATGTGCGCAAAAGCTATTTCCGCATTTACAAGCACTACACCTACTTCAACATGGTGCGCTACTCATACTTGCAGGCGGACAATATTTTCGCACTGGTATTGCTGCTACCCAGCATCGTCGCTGGCAAGCTGACATTGGGCATTTATTCGCAAATCAGCTCCGCATTCGGTCAAGTCTCCAACTCATTCCAGTTCTTGGTCAACTCGTGGACAACGATCATCGATTTAATCTCGGTTTATAAGCGTCTGGCCTCGTTCGAAGCGGCAATGAACGATCAGCCACTGGTCGATGAAGACCAGAAGTTTGAGGCAGGCGTTATTCGGGACTAGCGCCATTTAAACAGCGCAAATCGGTTATGATTTGCGCTGATTCTTGGATGGGTTCACCATGCTCAGCTACCGCCACGGTTATCATGCGGCCAACATTGCCGATGTTCTTAAGCACGCCACGTTACTGGCGTCACTCGACTGGATGCAGCGCAAAGAAAAGCCGTTTCGCTTTATCGATACTCACGCAGGTGCTGGACACTACCGCCTAGACCACCCCTTCGCGCAAAAAACCAAAGAAGCTGATGATGGCTTTCTCAAGCTCGACGCGCTGCCGGCATCAGGCGCACCTGCGGCAATCAAGCGCTTGCGCACCGCCGTAGAAAGGTATGCGATAAGCTTCCCCGGCCACTACCCAGGCTCCCCCGCGTTGGCAGCGACCGAACTTCGTGCCATCGACCGAGGTGATTTTTATGAGCTTCACCCTAGTGATTTTGAAACCCTGGACGGCTATTTAGGGGGATTACGCCGCAATGTGGACGCACATCATAGCGATGGCTTTGAGGGGCTACTCAGTTGTCTGCCTGCGGTGCAAAAGCGTGCACTGGTGCTGATTGATCCCTCCTATGAAATGGACTCGGATTTCACCCGATTGCCCAAAGTGATTCGTGAGGTCAAAGCCCGTCAAAACAATGCGGTGGTTTTGATTTGGTACCCAGTGATCTACCGCAATCAAAGCGATAACTTACTCAAGTCCATCCGCAACGCTTGGCAAGGATCGAATTTCCATTTCGAGCTGCAAAGTGCACCTGATTCCTCTGCACGCGGTATGACGGCTAACGGTATGCTGGTGCTCAACCCAACCTACGGGCTATACCCAGCGCTGGAATCGCTGGGCCAGTATCTGGCAGACAACAACATGGTCATCGGGTTTCAAGGCGAGGATCACACCGAATGATGGTGTTGTTGGTCGAAGACCACCGCTTACTGGCCGAAACACTGGGTGATTTTTTGGCCGCACACGATGTGAAGGTGGATTTTGCGCACACCGGCCAGCTGGCCCTGAATTTGGCCGCGCACACACACTACGATGCCGTTATTCTCGATATTAACTTGCCGGGGATGGATGGGTTTGAAGTGGCGCAAAATATGCGCAAAACGCTGCTGCTCGATTTGCCTATTTTGATGCTCACCGCCCGCGACACCTTAGAAGACAAACTCGAAGGATTTCAGTCCGGCACGGACGATTATCTCGTCAAACCCTTCGAACAAAAAGAGCTACTGGCTCGACTTAAGGCCTTGGTCGCGAGGCATCGCGGCCAAATGGTTCAAAAAGCCAAACAATACGGGCCGCTGAAACTTGATTATGCAGCTAGGCAAGTCCAGCGTGACGGCCAGCCTCTGGCCGTCTCCCCCATTGGCTTTGCGATTCTGGATGTGCTTTGCCGCCACGCCCCAAATCCAGTCTCACGCCAAACCTTGGAACATGAGATTTGGGAGGACGAGCCACCGGATACCGATTCGCTGCGCAGTCATCTGTACAACCTGCGCAAAGTCGTCGATCAACCTTTCGAACAACCGCTGATTAAGACCCTTAAAAACGTTGGGTATAAGCTAGAAATCTAGCCCATATCCACGCGGACAGTGGTGCCCCGCTCCGCCTCACTCTGCACCGACAGTTTCCAACCGTAACGCTCACACAGCCGAGTGACAATATCCATCCCCAAGCCGTGCCCTGATTGCGTTTGGCTAAACCGCTGAAATGGTTTTAGCAACTTCGCGAGCTGCTCATCACTCAACCCTTCACCGGTATCACGAACGCTGAATCCATTGTGATCAATGATCACATCGACCAGCCCTTGCTGAGTGTAATGACAGGCATTACTGACGAGGTTACTCAGCACCACGCCGACCACTAACGCAGGTGCACTGACCGTCAAAGGCCGGTTAACCTGCAACGAAATCACCACATGCCGGTCGGCATTGTGGGTGGCATTGATTTGCTCAATGATTTTGGGCGCAATTTGATCGACGGCAAGGGTCTCAGAGGGCAATTTTTCGTGCTCTTCTTTGGCCAGTAGCAAGAAGGTTTCGATCAACCCTGTCATGTCGTTTACGGTGGTCTGCATGCGTTCAATGCTGCGTTCGCGCAGTTGAGGGTTATCGCTGCTGACGGCAAGATTCTCCAAAGAGCCCTTGAGCACGGCAAGCGGTGTGCGCATTTCGTGCGACACATCCCGAGTAAATGCACGCTCGCGCTCGAGCAACCTTCGAATTCGCGTGGTGAATTCGTCAAACGCTTGCGCCAAGGTGCCTACTTCGTCATTGCGCCCCAAGCCGACAAATCGCTGCCAAGTGCGGCCGCTATCGTCGAGGTTGATGTCGTAATGCTCGACCGTATTGGCCAGCTCGACCATCGGCGACAAAGATTTTTTAGAGCTGCGATACGCCATCCAAGCCGATAAGTAAATCACCAACAAGGTCAAACTCAGCGGAACAACACCAAAATAAAACGACAAATCACTTACGCTTTGCTCATCAAAGATCAGATAAAGGCGCTGCTCATCACGATCAACCACATAGACAATCGGTTCGCGCCCTTTCCATTGCATCCGTCCAAACCCCGGTTCGCGGGCAGCCAAATCCGCTGGCACTTGGGAGAGATCGTCTACCGGCGCCAAAAAGCCGAGGAGATTGTCGGTATTGGGAGTGGCTTGCTCGGGGTTGGCGCCTTTGATGGCCCAGAAGTGCTCGGATTCGTTCTCCAATGCGGTGCGGATCATGACGTCTTCAACTACCCATGCCGCAGCCATCACGCCTAACACCGTCACCACACTGATAAACAGCAGCTGAAGCACATAAACGCGCACGAGCTTTCGATAAATGCCCGTATCGCGCATCATCGAGCCGTCCCCTTTTTCCAAGACGTGACAATCATCATCGCAACGCCGCACTACGCCTCATACTCAAAGGTTTCTGTATCAACCGTTGCCTGCTGCTTGGGGCTGTAACGGGGCCCTTTGACCACCTCTGGGGTAACAATCTGATCCACTGCAGCGACTTCATCAACACTCAAAGCACGTTGTGCAGCCACAAGATTCTCGGTGGCCTTGCTGAGCTGGCGCGTACCCGGTAATGGTAAAACGTGCTCACCTTGCGCGTTTAACCACGCAATCGCCAATTGTGCAGGCGTAAGCGAGAGCGATTCGGCCAACGCCACATAATCGCCGAGCCAAGCCAAATTGGCCTCGAAGTTTGGCGACTGAAAACGCGGCATGCCACGGCGAATGTCTTTTTCGTCCAGCGCTTCCAATGCATGAACGGCATTGCCCAAAAATCCGCGCGCCACCGGACTAAATGCCACCAGCGCGATCCCGAGCGATGCACAGACCGATTTAACACCAATTTCAACATTGCGTGTCCACACGGAATATTCAGACTGTACTGCCATCAGAGGATGCTCCGCATGTGCGCGGCGAATGGTGTCAGCAGACACCTCCGACAGACCGATACCGCCGATTTTACCGGCTTTAACTAGATCACCCAACGCACCAACGCTCTCCTCAATGGGTACTGCAAAATCGCGTCGATGGAGGTAGTACAGATCCATATGATCAACACCAAGACGCTTCAAACTGGCATCGCATTGCGCTTTGATCACCTCAGGCCGCCCATTGATCAACTGCACCCGGGTCTCGGGATCAATTGCGTTTCCACATTTCGACGCCAGAAATATTTCGTGGCGAAACGGTTTGATCGCCTGACCGACTAAGGTTTCGTTGTACCCTGCGCCATATAGAGTGGCGGTATCGAAATGCCGATACCCCGCGTCGAAAGCATCACGGAATAAGGCGACCGCCTCGTCGTCGCTCAGCGGCGCACCATAGGCGTGTGAAACGTTCATACAACCAAATCCAACGCGTGGCATGGTCAGCAGTTTGGGCAAATTCATCGTCATGCGATTTACTCTTTGATGGCTTCCATTGACACATATGTCGAGGTATTACCCACATAGGGCAGTGAGGAAATGTGCTCGCCAAGCACTCGGCGGTAATTGGTGATATCAGTGGTCCGTACTTTCAAAAGATAGTCAAACGATCCGGCGATCAAATGGCACTGTTCTATTTCGCGCACTTTGGCCACCTCTTCATTAAATGCCTTCAGCGCCTTTTCGGTGGTGTCTGTCAATTTGACCTCTACAAAAGCCACATGATCCAAACCCAATTTTGGGTGATTCAAGTTGGCCTGGAAGCCCAAGATATAGCCCTGCTCGATCAAGCGTTTATAACGAATTTGGCAGGGCGTTTTCGAGAGGCCTACTTTGTCGGATAACTCTGAAATAGACATTCGTCCCTGCGTCGATAGATGATGCAAGATCTTCCTATCATAAAGATCTAAATCACTATTTTTTAGCTCGTTTAAATTCATAGGAGCCACCGATATGCGCTTTTGAAATTCAATATAACTAGAATTTAACGCATTTTAGGCATTTTGAGAACCTGCAAATCACTACCATGAGCGGATTGAGATTAGGACACAGCGACATGAGTGAAATTAACACAATACGGACCAGTCTAAGACAAATCTTATGGCAAGACGAATTCGCCGTGCTTGAAGACCTCATCAAGCGCTATGCACCCGATGACGCTTTGCGTAGAAAAATCGAACACGATGCAATTAGTCTGGTCAGTACCTTGCGCCACGATAGCACCCCCGCATTGATGGAAATATTCATGGCCGAGTACGGCCTGAGCACCCAAGAAGGTGTGGCTTTGATGTGCCTTGCCGAAGCGCTACTTCGCGTGCCCGATGCGCACACCATCGACGACCTAATCGAAGATAAAATCGCGCCCAGTGAATGGGGAAAACACCTCGGCCAATCCGCCTCTGCGCTGGTCAATGCCTCCACCTGGGGCCTACTGCTCACCGGCAAGGTTTTGGCCGACGAACCGCGCAAGAGTGTCAGTGGCTACCTACACCAAGCCGTTAAGCGCTTGGGTGAGCCTGTGATTCGCGCCGCCGTCACACGCGCAATGAAAGAACTGGGCCAGCAGTTTGTGCTCGGGGAGACCATTGAGAGCGCCTGGAAACGCGGCAGCAAGATGATGGACAAGGGCTACACCTACTCTTTTGACATGCTCGGCGAAGCGGCGCGCACTCAAGAGGACGCCGATGCTTATTTCGAAGCCTACAAAGCAGCATTGACGGCAATTGCCAAGCGAGCTAGCGCCAACGATGTGGCCGAAAACCCGGGGATTTCGATTAAGCTATCCGCCCTTCATCCTCGCTACGAGTCCTTACAATATCGCCGAGTGCTCAGCGAACTTAGCCCGAAGGTACTCGAACTATGCCAACTGGCGGCAAGCGCCAATATCGGGCTCAACATTGACGCCGAAGAAGCCGATCGCCTAGATCTTTCGCTAGACGTAATCGAACAAGTGCTAAGCGACCATAGCCTTGCCAGCTGGGAAGGGTTTGGTGTTGTGGTGCAGGCCTACGGCAAGCGTGCGTCAGCGACAGTGGACTGGCTTTATCAACTTGCCAGCGACCTTGACCGCAAACTGATGATCCGCCTAGTCAAAGGTGCCTATTGGGATACGGAAATCAAGTTGGCGCAAGTCGAAGGTTTGAGCGCTTTTCCGCTGTTTACGCAAAAAGCCAGCACCGATGCGGCATATATCTGCATTGCAAAGCAACTACTGAGTAAATCGGATCGACTCTATAGCCAATTTGCCACGCATAACGCCCACACGGTTTGTTCAGTTATTCAACTGGCAGACGTTCTCAACACCAAACATTACGAGTTCCAGCGCCTGCATGGCATGGGCGAAACCCTTCACAATGTCGTCATGTCGTCGCACAAGACACGATGCCGTATTTACGCACCCGTTGGCTCACATAAAGACCTTTTGGCCTATTTGGTACGCCGACTTCTAGAGAACGGTGCAAATAGCTCTTTTGTCAGCCAAATCGTCAACCAAGACATTTCTGCGGCCGCGATTGCCGCCGACCCCTTTAAATTGATCGAGCATGGGCACACGCCAGTCACGCCGCCAGCGGCGCTATTCGGTGAGCGCAAAAACGCCCAAGGATGGAATCTCTTCGACCCCATCCAACGCCATGTGCTGTTGAGCATGCGCGACCAATTTGCTGAGACCAACTGGCAGGTCGCCTCGATCTGCTCAGTCGACGTCGCCAGCGCTGAGACCCATACCGTCGTCAACCCAGCCGATTTGAACGACACGTTGGGCAGCGCCGCATTAATTGACGACAGCTCAATTGCCAATGTCATCGAGCATACTCAAACTTGGCGAGCTGATGCCGCACAGCGCGCATCTTCCCTGCGAGCAGCTGCAGATCTTTATGAACAGCACACCGGCGAGATTGTGGCGATCTTGCAGCGCGAAGCCGGAAAAACCATCCGCGATGCCATTGCCGAAATACGCGAGGCCGTCGATTTCCTTCGCTACTATGCCGACCAAAGCCTGAGCTTAGAGCGCGATGCGCGCGGAATCATGGTTTGTATTTCGCCTTGGAATTTCCCGCTGGCCATTTTTACTGGGCAAATTGCCGCCGCACTGGCCGCAGGCAACGGCGTGATCGCCAAGCCTGCCGAGTCTACGAACATCATCGCCGTTCGTGCGGTGCAATGGTTGCACGAAGCAGGTGTTCCTGCCGATTGTTTGCAGCTTGTGCTCGGCACAGGTCAAGCACTGGGGCACAGCCTGTGCTCACACCCAGCCGTTGCCGGTGTTTGCTTTACCGGCTCAACGCCAACGGCGCAGCGAATCAACCAAACCATGGCCGCTCATTTAGCGCCATCTGCCCCCTTGATTGCCGAAACCGGTGGTTTGAATGCCATGATTGTCGACAGCACCGCACTGCCTGAACAAGTGGTTCGCGACGTGATGATTTCTGCCTTCCAATCCGCGGGCCAGCGATGCTCGGCCCTGCGCATGCTCTACATCCAGGAGGATGTCTACGAACAAACACTAGAAATGCTGATCGGTGCCATGAAGTGCTGGTACGTGGGCGATCCATGGGATTTGAGCACCGACGCCGGCCCACTGATCAACGCCGCGGCGCATCAAAAAATCGAGGCTTATATCACCACATGCCGCGATCGAGGGCAGCTGCGCTTTCAGTCTGAACCTGTATCCAGCAGTGGCTACACGCTGCCGGCAACGCTAATCGAAGTCAGTGGCATTGAAGCCTTGAGCGAGGAAATTTTTGGCCC
>JABXHR010000181.1 GCA_013373515.1 Gammaproteobacteria bacterium
TCCACCAAATTTTAAAGCCGACAGTTATGTCGGCTTTTTTTGTGCTCGGAGTAGAACCGCTGACCTACGGTCAACGCACTAGCGTGCGCGTTCGATCCCTCTAGGCTCCACCAAATTTCAAAGCCGACAGTTATGTCGGCTTTTTTGTGCTCAGAGTTGAAGCGTTGACCTTACTTATCGCACTAGCATGCGCCATTGCATGCGCAATTGCATGCGCCATTGATGCCGTTTGGCTTGATATTGTTTTTAGATAGATAACAAGAAGTTATCCCTTTTGGTAGTAAGCCATATCAAAGTTATTCCTAGTGTCCCGTATCCAGTGGTTTGTCGTGCCTAGCATGTAGCGCTCTGACACTAAAATGCTTGTGATTACTCGTCATCGATTTAGCGATCGAATACCTCCAATCACCCAAAAACACGCTCAAATCGCTCAAGCACTAGGCAAGCTTGCTCGCTGAATTCGATGCCAAGCGATTGGCACTCCTTCTTGAAGAATTTTCGGTGTGCCAGTCGCCAGTGTCTTAGAGTGCGATCGCCTTCTCCTTCGGCGTAGGCGAATTCGGCGCTGACGTCGACAAAGCGGCAAAGAGTGATTTTGGTGATTTCAATGATGCAGACCGGCTCGCCGTTCCAATGAGTGACGATATGCAACTGGCCCACTTCAGGCCAAGGTTCCAAGTTTTGCTCGTACCAATAAGCCATTGAGCAGCTCGCGGTTTTGATGCCTAGGTCGATTAAGGTGGCGCAACGGTCAGCGTTGGGTTGGTCTGCACAAAAGTACCCGGCTGTCACCAATGGGCTGGGGAATATTGGGTGCTGTGAGTGGTAGCGCTCGAGTAGTTCTGCGCATGCAGTGTTCATTGAACAGCTCAAATGATTTGGGTATTGCAGTATAGCTGGTTTAGATCAGCCACAAAAAAACCGGCTGTTGGCCGGTTTTTGATGTTTATGCGCTGGCGCTGATGCCGAGATTGCTTTGATAAGTTTGGTTCTTGCCGTCCGCCCCATAGCCTTGTTGGCTTGCTCCGGGTCGGGTGCCGCCTTTGAGCGCCGATAGCAGCTTGAAATTCATATCGGTCACGTTGTTCAACGCCGCTTGTACGGTGCGTTGCTTCGACGAGACCTCCTGTGACTGACTGATAATTCGTTCAGCGATCTCTGCGCCTATACTGGCTTTTAGCGCTTCATCGAAGGGCACTTCATGCGCGCCGATGGCGATGATGAGATTTTCGCGCACAAGGCTAAACTCATTGACCTTGTCCGACAACACATCGGTGTAATTGGCGACGGCTTCGAGGTTTCGTGATCGTAACGCTTGGGTTAAGTCGTCGATCGCGATGTCGAGTTGGGCCAGTTTGGCTTGGTAGTGTTCCGCCTGTGTGCTGATGTGTGTCATTGCTAAGCTCCTAACTTAGAGGCCGCCTAGTTCTCGCTCCAGTCTCATAAAATTCTGCGCGGTTCTGTCGCCGTCGACGACGTACTGACCGCTTGAAATCGAGTCCCGAAGCGAGGCTACGCGGCTTTGATCAACCGGCGTTTCCGCCGCCATAATCTCTGCCAATCGTTTCAAATTTGTCAAAGTATCGGTTAGGCCAATGCTGTCCGCTTTGAGCGCGCTGTTTTGGTTGCTCTCTTCTGCATTGACGCGCCGTGCACCTTGGCTGCGACTTGTGTCGGCAATTGTTTGTTGTCTGACCTTGCCGAGGCCATCAATTCCACCGGACATCTTTAATGTCTCCACGCGATAGTTTTATTTCCTTGTGAGTGCTATCGGCATGCGCTGAGTGGGCTTTAAATAAATTTTGTTTGCCAATGTAGGCTTTGGTTACTCACTGACCAGAACCGTGCCAGGCGCGCTGGCAATGCCCTCGACCAGTCGGCCTGAGTTTAGATTTTTGACTCGGACCAATTCTTCGCGGGCAGCGCTGTTCATGGCGATACCGGCGGCTTGAACTGTGAAATTGCCAAGCTTTGCAGTGATCAGCACTCGTTGCCCTCGTTCGACATAATCCGGCGTGGCCAGATGCCGGTTGGTAACCACTGTGCCCTCGGAGAGGTTGGCCTTGGCCTCAAGTCCAAGCACATCTTCGATCTTGCGATAGTAGTCGCCGAAGACGCTACGCATCGGTTGAGGCTCAATGCGCAGATCGCTTCGGCCCAGGGTCGCTCCTCGAGTGATGGGCGAGGCCAGCACCACGACATCACGTATTAAATCGACTTGTGCGGTGACATAAACGCTCCACGGGCGTTCATCGTCAGGGCACTTGGTATTTGCACTCACGCGACCACCATCTTTGACGGTGTTCGGCAGTTCGATTTCCAGCGGCTGTTGGCACATGGGGAACTGCAAGCGTGGGTCGAGTGGTCGCACAGAGATCGCTGGTTCGTATTGTTCGCCTTGGTAGAAGTTTTTCAGGTAAGCCATCACTGCTGCTTCGATAGATTGAGGCGGCTGTGGCTGCGTATTGGCGGCGGCCAAACTCGCGGCGCAAAGGGTAAGCGCTGAGAACCACTTTTTCATAAAGCGTATCCGACACATTGATTGTATGTGCCTGTGTCATTGCAACTTGTTTGCCAAGTCTGAACAGTGGTGGATGGGGTGGATGTCCGGGCGGCAACGGCAAGCGGCCGGTTTGCAGTCTTTGCCGCCATTTGCCGCAGGTGAAGTGCTGTAAGTAATTGAAATTGATATCTAAAAAAGTTGGCACACTAGGTGCTTATTTCAGGGCAACTCGACATCGGTATTGATCGATATGATTGGATCATCTTTAGACAAGGCGCTCGGCATTCACGACGATGCGCTCAAGCTACGCGAACAGCGTGCCAGTATTTTGGCAGGCAATATCGCTAACGCCGAAACACCGAATTACAAAGCACGCGATATAGATTTCCAATCGGTGTTGCAGCGGATGTCGTCCAACTCTGAGCAGTTGCAACCAACGGCAACCTCTGGGATGCACCTTGGTGGCGCAGGCGAGTTTATGTCGGACCGAGATTTGTTGTTTAGACGCGCGGTCAACCCGTCACTAGATGGCAATACCGTTGATACACAGATGGAATATTTAGAGTTTGCGCGCAACACCGCCCAGTATCAGGCGTCACTAAAATTGTTGGGCGATAAGTTCAAAGGGATCCGCTCTGCGATCACTGGAGGTCAGTAATGTCATTAATGTCCAATTTCAGCATTGCCGGTACGGCCATGGCCTCACAGTCGCAACGACTGAACATGATCGCCAGTAACGTGGCCAATGCCAATACCATTGCCGGCTCCAAAGAGGAGGCTTACCGCTCAAGACAGCCGGTGTTTGAATCGATTTTGCTGGATCAGCGTACAGGGGCCAAAGGTGTGATGATGTCTGCGGTCGTGGAGTCCGACGCTGAACCGGTGGCTCGCTACGAGCCAAATAATCCGCTTTCTGATGAAGAAGGCTATGTGTGGGGGAGCAACGTCAATATGGTCGAAGAAATGGCCAATATGATCGCCTCGTCACGCAATTACCAAAGCAACGTCAAAGTTGTAGAAACCAGTCGCCAGCTTATGCTTCGCACGCTGTCGCTTGGTGAATAAGAGAACGATATCTAATGGCAAACAATATCAACTTACAGTCGTCGAGCATCTATGACACCTATTCGTCAGAGCGGCTCAACTCAACGGCGGCAAAAGACAACCAAGAGCTGGGACAGTCGGAGTTTTTGTCCCTGATGACGACACAGCTCAATAACCAAAGCCCGGTCAGTCCAATGGACAATCAAGCCTTTGTTGCGCAGATGGCGCAGTTCAGCATGGTCTCTGGCATTACTGAAATGCAGCAATCGTTTAACTCGCTGGCGCAAAGCCTGCAGAGCAATCGTGCGCTAGAAGCCTCGGTGCTGGTGGGTCGTGATGTCTATGTCGATGGCAACACCACGGCGCTGCGCGATGGGGGCACTGTCGGTGGCGCAGTGGAAATTGGCGAACCGGTCGACAGTGTCACTGTTTCGATCATGTCGCAAAGTGGCTCTTTGGTTCAAACCCTTAATTTCGGTCCTAATGCCGATGGGTTTCAAAAATTCGAATGGGATGGGTTAGACAGTAGCGGCAAAAAAATGCCGCCTGGCAATTACACCATCTCCGCAACCGGTCGTTCTGGCAGTGAAAGCTATGCCTTGGAGACCACTGTTCGGGCACGCGTTGAAAGCGTGAACCTGCGCAGTGGCTCTGAGATGAGCTTGAACCTCGCAGGCGTCGGTGAACGCACAATGGCATCAATCGTAGAAATCGGCGTCGCCGAATAATCTGGGAGATATCTCTATGTTTACAACCGCAATGAGCGGCCTCAAAGCAGCCAATGCCGACCTCGGCGTCACGTCAAACAACATTGCCAACGTTGGGTCGATTGGTTTTAAAGGATCGCGCGCAGAGTTCGCCGACGTTTACTCTTCCAGTATTTTGGGCAACAGCAGCACCGCCATTGGTAGCGGTACTTTGCTGACCAATGTGCGTCAACAATTTAAGCAAGGGGCGTTTGAATACACCGATAACAACCTCGATATGGCGGTCAAAGGGCAGGGCTTTTTTGCACTGTCTAGCTCGATGGACGTATTCAACCCAACCTACACGCGTGCGGGGGCATTTGGTCTGGATGCCGATGGTTATATCACCAATGCCGATGGTCAGTTCTTACAAGCGTTTCCGGTTGATGAACGCGACGGCAGTGTATTGTCAACTGCGTCGTCGGCGCTGCAGTCACTCCAAATTCTAGACGCGTACGGTACGCCAGCGCCAAGTAGCTTGGTCGAGCTGGGCGCGAACTTACCAGCCGACGCATCAGTAGCAGATTTGGCGGGCACCTTCGATCCGTCAAACTCGGATACCTTCCATAACACCACATCGACTCAAGTGTTTGACACGCTGGGTAATGCTCACTCATTGCAGATGTATTTCGTGAAGACCGATGATGCACTCAATATGTGGGATATTCACTACACCTTCGATGACTCCGCTGTCACCACGGGTGGCGCTGCGTCGGCGAGTGTGCAATTTGGCACGGACGGTTCTTTGATTACACCGGCCGATGGCCTAGTCACCTTGGATACGATTACACCGGCCAACGGTTCAGATCCGATGGATCTGCAAATCGATATGAAGTCCAATGATGCACGACTAACACAGTTCTCAGCACCGTTCTATGTGTCACAACTTTCACACAACGGCTCTAGCACCGGACGTCTGTCTGGGGTCGAGGTGGACGAAGGTGGCCTAGTTCGTGCTAAGTACACTAATGGTAAGGCACGGTACTTGGGGAAAGTGGCGTTAGCAGACTTCACCAATGAAGCAGGATTGAAGCAAATGGGCAACACGGCCTGGGCAGAATCCACTGAATCGGGCGAAGCGCGACACTCCGAAGCCAATACCGGCCGTCTGGGCACCATTGCCTCGGGCGCCCTGGAAGCATCCAACGTCGATTTGACGGGTGAATTGATCATGCTGATCAAAGCGCAGCGAAACTTCCAGGCCAACGCCAAGAGTATTGAAACCGGCAATTCGCTGACCCAGACCATCATCAACTTGTAGATTGTGGTGACCTCTGAGCGCCGCAATCGGTGGCGCTCAACGGAGGTTCCACATGGATAAATTTGCCTACATTGCGGCCAACGCTGCGCGAAACACCTTGATAGCTCAAGGTGTCACCTCGCATAACCTCGCCAACGTCAACACCACCGGCTTCAAAGCCGACTTAGATCGCTTTAGCGCCAACCCTGTCTACGGACCGGGCGCGGCAACCCGCGTCTACGCTCAGGATGAAGAAAACGGTTACAACGCCGCAGATGGCAGCCTAATGCACACCGAGAACCCGCTCGACTTGGGGCTCAGTGGCGAGGGCTGGTTTGCGGTGCAGAATATGGAAGGGGAGCTTGGTTACACCCGTCGCGGTGATTTTCGTCAAGACGCCAACGGCACCTTGATCAATGGTGACGGTCACGCCTTGCTCGGGGCGGGCGGTTCGCCAATCAACCTACCTCCATTTGAAGCGATCACGGTCGCCAATGACGGCACGATTACCATTCAGCCTGCAGGTGCAACCGCCAATGAACTCGCGGTCGTCGATCGGGTGTCAATGGTCAGTGGCGACGGTCAAAAACTGGTCAAGGGCAGGGACGGTTTGTTTCGCGAAGAAACCAATCAGCCACTGCCGGAGTCACCATTTGTAAGCTTGCGATCAGGGTCGCTTGAGAGCTCAAACGTCAACGCTGTGGACTCAATGGTGCAGATGATTGAGCACGCTCGCGCCTTCCAAGTTCAAGTGAAATTACTCGATCAAGCCGAACAGCTCGACAATTCGGCATCAAATCTGCTTTCTGCAAATTAGACTAGGAGAAAAGTATGAACCCAGCACTGTGGATCGCGAAAACCGGCCTTGATGCGCAACAAACACGCATGGCCGTGGTTTCCAACAATTTGGCAAACGTTTCCACCAACGGCTTTAAGCGCGATCGCGCCAATTTTGAAGATTTGTTCTATCAAAATATGCGCTCTTCAGGTGGCCAAACCTCTCAAACCACCACCCAATCATCCGGTATGAATGTGGGTACCGGGGTGCGCATTGTCTCGACCGACAAGCAATACACCCAAGGCAACCTGCAACAAACTGACAACTCACTTGACTTGGCGATCAATGGTCGCGGCTTTTTTGAAGTCAGCCTGCCTGATGGCTCGGTGGGCTATACCCGCGACGGCTCATTTAAGCTCGATGGCAACGGCACCTTGGTGACGTCAAGTGGTTATCCGCTAGAGCCACAAATTACCGTTCCAGATGGCGCCATTGCGATTGATGTCGGCAATGACGGCACGGTTTCTGTGCGCATGTCTGGTGAAGCGACGCCGATTGATATCGGCCAGATCACCACGGTCGATTTTATCAATCCTGTGGGCTTGTCGCCGATGGGCGAGAACATTCTGCAAGAGACCGCGGCCTCAGGCGCGCCGACACAGGGTACGCCCGGGCTGGCGGGCTTGGGTCAAGTACGTCAGGGCTTTTTGGAGACGTCAAACGTCAACATCGTTGAAGAAATGATCGCCATGATCGAAACCCAGCGCGCCTATGAAATGAACTCCAAATCGATCTCTACAACCGACGAAATGCTCCGTCAGTTGAACAACGCTGTCTAAGGATGACTGCTATGCGCATTGTTGCATTGATGCTACTTACACTCCCCACGTTATTTGGCTGTGTGTCTTACTCCCAAGGCCCATGGACCAATGCCAATGCGCAGCATCCGGCGTATATGCCCACCACGGCATCGCCGATGAGCTACGAGCAACAAATGGCCATGGCCGCGCCACCGCCAGCACCCAACTATATGGTGCAGGCGCAACCCAACCAAGCCTATGCGCCCAAGTCATCTGGCTCCCTATTTCGCGCCAACAACTATCAAGGTTTGTTCACCGACACCCGTGCATTTCGCGTTGGCGATGTGATTTCGGTGGTGCTGGAAGAACAGACTCAAGCGTCGACGCGATCCGCGACGTCAGCCTCTAAAGACAGTGGCGTGGCGCTCGGTGCGCCGATTTTTGGCACCAACGCCGCACCTGCGCTACAGGCCAGCGCCGATAGTTCGCGCACCGTATCGGGCAGTGGCAATACCTCGCAAAGTGCTCAGCTCTCTGGCGAATTGACCGTGACGGTGGCGCAAGTGCTGCCCAACGGCAATCTGGTGGTGCGAGGCGAAAAGCGCCTGACCATTAATCAGGGGCTGGAACACTTACGTATTTCGGGCATTGTGCGGCCCAACGATATTCGACCTGACAATACGGTGATTTCAACCAAAGTTGCCAATGCACACGTCGAATATGCGTCAAAAGGACTGATGGCAAGCGCCAACGAACCAGGATGGGCCACCAAGTTTCTGTTTAGCAACATCTGGCCACTGTAGGGCAAACCCATGAATAGATTGATCCTCACTTTCGCCTTAATTCTTTCTAGCGCGGTCGCACATGCTGACCGCATCAAAGACATGGCCTCCGTGGCGGGCGTGCGCAGCAACCAGCTGATTGGCTATGGTTTGGTGGTGGGCTTAAATGGCACCGGTGATGGCATCAACAAAACCAAATTTACCGAGCAGAGCTTGCGTGCGATGCTCAGCCACTATGGCGTACAAATCCCGCCGAACGTCAATCCCAGTTCTAAGAACATCGCAGCGGTGATTGTGCATGCGGACTTACCGGCGTTCGCCAAGCCAGGGCAAAGTATTGACGTCACCGTCTCTTCGCTAGGCGATGCCAAAAGCCTGCGCGGCGGTTCGCTGCTGATGACGCCGCTCAAGGGTGTCGACGGCGAAATTTATGCATTGGCGCAGGGCAATCTAATCGTCGGGGGTTTCGGGGCGGAAACTCAAGATGGCTCCAGTATTACGGTGAATATCCCCAGCGCAGGTCGTATCCCTGGCGGTGGTATGGTCGAACGTGAGGTGGCGACACCGTTTCAAGACACACAAAATATTTTTCTGAATCTACACCAAGCCGACTTCACCAGCGCCAAGCGCGTTACCGATGCCATCAATGATTTGCTGGGCTCGGGCACAGCCAATGCACTTGATGCCGTGACTGTGGCGGTTGGCGCACCTTTGGATCCTTCGCAGCGTGTGGACTTTGTCTCTTTCCTCGAGAATATTGAGGTCAAACCCGCACAGCCCGTGGCGAAGGTGATTGTCAATTCACGAACCGGCACTGTGGTGATCGGCAGCAATGTGCAGGTTTCACCAGCGGCGGTGTCGCATGGCAATTTGACTGTGGCCATTCGCGCCAACAACGGCGTGTCGCAGCCCAATGCATTGGCAGAGGGTGACACCACGCCAGTGAGCAATGCTGATATCGCCATCAATCAAGAAAAGAATCGTATGTTTATCCTCGGCAACGAGGGGGCAGCACTCAACGACATCGTGACGGCGGTCAATCGTGTTGGCGCAGCCCCTGGCGACTTGGTGGCCATTTTGGAGGCCCTCAAACAAGCCGGTGCCCTGCGTGCAGAGCTTGTGGTGATCTAGAATGGACTCGGTGGGCAACAACTTCTATTACGACCTGCAAAAGCTACAAGCCGATCGTTTTAAAGCCGCTGCAGATCCTGCCAAAGCACAAACCGAACAACTGGGCCAAGTGGCACAGCAGTTTGAGGGGCTATTCACCAATATGGTGTTCAAGCAAATGCGCCAAGCGACCTTTGGCGAGAGTTTGTTTACCAACCAACAAACCGAGATGTTTCAGGGCATGCTCGATCAGCAGTATTCCGAGCAAATCGGACAGTCGGGCAACCTCGGGTTAGCGCAAACGATCGTCGAGCAGATGCAACACTATGTTGACGGTAAGACCCAAGACGCACCGGCCAACGTCAAGCCGCTATCGCGGGAATATAATTTTATGTCGTTGGCCAAATATCGCGATGATGCATCCTCTGTGTCTTCGGGCTTAGCACTCAATGATGCGCCACAGGTGACCACACTAAAATTCGATGTCGACCAATTGCGCGTCGAGCGCGCGCGTGCAGAGGCCTTTACGGGCTTTAACGACCGCGCCGACTTTGTCAACAAGCTCCTGCCCCATGCGCGTCGTGCGGCCAGAGAGCTGGGCACCGACCCTAAAATTCTCATCGCGCAAGCAGCCCTAGAAACGGGGTGGGGCAAATCTTTGCCGACGGAAAACGGCCAGGTGAGCTTTAACCTGTTCGGCATTAAATCCGGCAGTCAGTGGGAGGGCCAAAGTGTGGCCACTGGGACCCATGAATACTACGATGGCAGCAAAACCTCGATCGTCGATCAGTTCCGCGCCTATGAGGGCATTGGGCAAAGCTTTGACGATTATGTGTCGCTAATCAAGCGATTGCCACGCTACGAAAATGCACTACAAGTCGCGTCTGATCCAGAGGCCTATGTGCGTGCTTTACAATCAGGCGGCTATGCGACTGACCCCAATTACGCCAACAAGATTCTGCAATTCTATCGTTCCGATGAGATCGGCGGCGATGTTGAAACTTTCAAAAAATACGGCTAAGTCTTTCAATCTTGCAAACTTAGGCATGAAAACTGCTGCACAGTGAGAAATAGAACTGTGTGGACTCAACTGTGGTATCCATTCTCGACATCGGCAGCTCGGCGTTAAGAGCACAACAACTGCGGCTGGCAACCGCGTCGCATAACATTGCCAATGCGTCGACCGAAGGCTACCACCGCCAGCGCGTTGAAACCTCGGCCATGTACCATCAAGGCATCTTTGGCACCAACCCAACTGGGATGGGCGTCGAAGTGGATCGTGTGGCTCGATTGGCTGATGGCATCGTCAATGGGCAGCTACGCGAATCGCTGTCTGCCATGAAAGAGGGGGAATCCAGTGCCAAAATATTCGAGGAAATCGAGCTACTGTTGACCGGCGCAGGCGATGGTCTACGTGCAGGATTTTCTGAGTTTTTTGATGCGGCGCATGAACTGGCGGGCAATCCCACCAGCAGCGCAGCGCGCGAACAGTTTTTTCAGCGACTTGATCAGCTCGCTGACGGCGTTAACAGTATCTCCAGTAAACTCAATGTGGCCGAACAGGGCGCGGAGGCGATTGCGCGCGATGAGGTGACCGAGCTCAATACGATGCTGCGCGACCTTGCGCAGCTCAATGCGCAAATCAATACAGGCAAAGCCAGTGGCGCAGCGCCGGATATGCTGGATGAGCGCGACCTATTGCTCGACAAAATTTCTGAACGTATTGGTGTGTCGGTGATGATTCAACCCGATCAGAGCGTCCGTTTATACACCTCCGGCGGCCAGCCATTGGTCAATGAAGCCACAGCAAATCAGTTGTCACTTGAGCAGGTCAACGGTGAGTTTGCGCTCAAGCTGCAAGTGGCCACTTCAAGCGTCGATATCACCAAAAGTACGTCAGGCGGTTCGATTATGGGCGTGCTCAACGGCGGCTTCGACATGATTGATGATGTCCGAACCAGCTTGGGTCGCCTGGCGACCGTATTCGTTGAAAGCGCGAACGAAATCAATCGCATGGGGCTGGATGCTTCAGGGCAACCTGCTGGCAACTTGTTTAAATATGATCCTGTGGTGTCGGAGCCATTTGTTGAAAACAACGGCAGCGCAACGATTTCAGCGAGCATTAGCGATTTGTCTCAGCTTGAAGATACGCGCTATGAGTTATTGTTTGACGGTGCGAATTGGGATGTGATCAACGATGAAGGCATTGTGGTTGGCAATTTGTCGGCGACTGGTGGTCAAATCGACGGGCTCGATGTGACCATTTCTGCGGGTGCTGCAGTGGGCGATCGCATGCGGATTGACGCCGTGACCAATATCTTCGATTCGCTCGAAGTGGTGCCAACCAAATCGTCCATGGTGGCGGTGGCGCATATGGTGTCGGGGAGTGCAGGTTTGTCGAATCAGGGCTCTGTCAATCTGGTTGATGTGCGTGCACAGGACTCTGCCGACCCGAATTTATACGACGATGTGCGCATACGCTTCGATACGCCCACGAGTTACGAAATGGTCGATTCCGATGGCAATGTGCTGCAGGCCTCGCAACCCTATGTTGTTGGCCAAACGATTCAGTTCAATGGCTGGTCTGCTGAGGTCAATGGCAACCCAGTCGCCGGCGACTTCATCATGGTCTATGGCAATGCAGGCGGTCAGGCGGACAACCGCAACGCCGTTGCATTTGCCAATTTGGAAGACAGCAAAATTTTTGGAGGTGGCAAGCGTGGATTTGTCGATGAATTTGCCAATCTGGTGACCAAGCACGGCACCCAAATGGCGGCCAATAAGCAGCGAACTGAGTCGGCGCAAA
>JABXHR010000025.1 GCA_013373515.1 Gammaproteobacteria bacterium
CCGAGCTGATGGTCGGCCGCCCTGTGCTTCTTAACGTCGAAAAAGCGCCCAGCCAGCCAAGCGATATCCAGCTCGCGGTCGAAAACCTTTCTCTGAAGGACGAACGCGGCGTGGCCTTACTGAAATCTCTCAGTTTTGAGTTGCGCGCGGGCGAAATTTTGGGCGTTGCCGGTGTATCTGGCAACGGTCAATCAGAACTTTTACAGGTGTTGGCAGGTACTCGCCGCGCTAGCTCTGGCACGTTACAATTGGGTACCCAAGGTACTCTTGAGAGCTACAGCACTACAACCTACCCAGATGCGCACCAGCTACGCCAGATCAATGTCGCCCATGTCCCAGAAGACCGCCTAGGCGACGGATTGGTAAAAACCTTTAGTGCAGCCGAGTCAGCCATTTTGGGCTATCAACACGAACGCCAATTTGGCGATGGCAGCACACTGAATCCCAAACAGGTCCATGCACATACCGCTGATCTGATGGACAACTACGACGTACGCCCACGCAACCCACAAATCAAAGCGGCCAATATGTCTGGCGGCAATCAACAGAAACTGATTTTGGCGCGTGAGATGTCACGACAGCCCAAAGTCTTGTTGGTGGGTCAGCCCACGCGCGGCGTCGACATTGGCGCAATTGAAAATATCTATAAGGCGCTGATTGAAGCGCGCGATGCGGGCGCGGCAATTTTGCTGGTGTCGGTTGAACTTGACGAAATCATGGCACTCAGTGATCGCATTGCGGTGATGTGCGCCGGTGAAATTGTCGATATCGTCGATGGCGCAACCGCAAACGCCAACCAACTCGGACTCTTGATGGCAGGAGGTGAGCAATGAGAACCTTACCCACGTGGTACACCGCATTTGTCATTCCCATCGTTCAACTGATTGCGGCATTGGCGATTTCCTCGCTGGTGGTGTTGATGGTTGGCGAGAATCCGTTCAAAGCGCTTGGCATTTTGGTCAATGGTGCAGTCAACTTGCAGTATGGCCTCAGCTCCACGCTGTACTACGCCACTAACTTTATCTTCACCGGTTTGGCGGTTGCCGTCGCCTTCCACGGTGGTTTATTCAACATTGGTGGCGAAGGCCAGGCCTATTTTGCAGGCATTGCCGTTGCTGCCGCCTGTGTTGCGCTCGATGCAGTGCTCCCTGCACCATTGATGGCGCTGGTCGCCATTGTGGCCGCCATTGTCGGCGGGGCCATTTGGGCGTTTATACCCGGCTGGTTGCAAGCCAAGCGCGGCTCTCATCTGGTCGTGACCACCATCATGTTTAACTTCATCGCGTTCTCAGTGGTGAACTTACTGCTGATGAGCTATTTCACCGACCCAAAGACCTTAGCAGTTGAATCGCGCTACTTTGCAGATGATGCAATTTTGCCCATGGCGCATGAGCTGTTTAGAAGCTGGGGATTCAAAATGCCCAAGAGCCTTTTAAACACTGCATTTATTGTGGCGTTAATCACAGCAGCGTTGGTGTGGTGGCTTTTGTGGCGCACCAAACTCGGTTACGCCATCCGTGCCGTCGGCCAAAATCCGCGCGCGGCAGACTATGCAGGGATTGGACGCAGCCGCGTGATCATTATTACCGTGCTGATCTCAGGTGGCTTGGCCGGTCTCATGGCATTTAACGAGGTTTACGGCGCACAACATCGTATGGTGCTGGCATTTACCAATGGCTTTGGGTTCATTGGTATTGCTGTTGCGCTCATGGGCCGTAATCATCCTTTCGGCGTGGTACTGGCAGCTTTAGTGTTTGGCGGGCTTTATCAAGGCGGTACCGACCTGCAGTTTGATATGCCAAGCCTGAGCCGAGAACTAATTTTGGTCATCCAAGGCTTGGTGATTTACTTCACCTCCGCGACCGATCAACTCTTGCGCTCCCCGCTCGAAAAACTCTACTTGCGCCTTGCGCCGAAGGAGGCCTAAATGGATAGTGCAACCTTTATCCTCGCCTTAATGGACTCTGCGGTACGCATGGCTGTGCCGTTGGTATTTGCTGCCATGGCCGGCATTTGCGCAGAACGCAGCGGTATTGTCGATATTGGCCTTGAGGGCAAAATGCTCGCCGCAGCATTTGCCGGTGCGGCCATGTCGGCCGTCAGCGGCAGTGCAGTGCTCGGCGTTATGGCGGCCATTGGAATATCGATCGCATTTTCGATGGTGCACGGCTTTGCCACCATCACGCAACGAGGCGATCATGTGATCTCTGGATTGGCAATCAATTTTCTGGCCTCTGGCCTGACGGTTGTACTGGGCGCGGCTTGGTTCAAGCAAGGCGGTCAAACCCCCACTCTATCCGGTGATCAGCGCTTTATGTCGCTCGATCTCCCCGGTGCAGAGTGGGCCGCAGAGTCCCTCGGCGTCGTCGGTCAGTTTTACGACAAAGTGATTTCCGGCCACAACCTTTTGGTTTATTTGTCTGTTGTTGCGGTTGCACTGGTATGGTGGGTTCTGACTCGCACCACCTTTGGACTTCGCCTTCGAGCCGTGGGTGAGTCTCCGCATGCGGTCGACACCGCAGGGATTTCGGTCGCCGCAACGCGCTACAAAGCGTTGTTGCTGACTGGCGTTTTGTGCGGATTTGCGGGCGCCTATTTATCGCTGGCACAAACCGCTGGTTTCCAGCGTGAAATGTCAGCGGGACAGGGCTACATCGCACTGGCCGCGGTGATCTTCGGCAAGTGGCGGCCTTGGCAAACCCTGGGCGCGTGCTATTTGTTTGGTATTTTGTCGGCGCTAGAAGCCCGTATGCAGGGCGTGGAAATCCCGTTGATCGGCACATTGCCCACTCAAATCTTTGCCGCCCTACCCTATGTGCTTACAGTCATTCTACTGGCGGGCTTTATTGGTCGAGCCATTGCGCCCAAGGCCATTGGCCAGCCTTACGTGAAGGAGCGCTAATGTCCATCGTAAATGTTGGCTCCATCAACGTCGATCATGTCTATCGAGTCGCGCATTTTACCGAGGCAGGTGAAACGCAAACGGCACTCGAGTACCAGGTAGGCCTTGGCGGTAAGGGGCTCAACCAAAGTATCGCCATCGCCCGCGCTGGTGGCGATGTTGTCCATGTTGGCGCCATCGGCAAAGACGACAGCTGGACACCTGCCGAGCTCGAGAAAATTGGCTTAGATTTATCTGCAGTAGCCCGTGTTGATGCGCCTACAGGACACGCCATTATTGAAGTCGATTTAGAGGGCGAAAATCGCATTGTGATCGTCGGCGGCGCCAATCAAACGCTCAGCGAGTCTGCAATTGAGGCCGCGCTTCGTGTTGACGGCGTCAATTACCTTCTGACCCAAAATGAAACCAATGCCGTCGAGCATTGCTTTAGCCTGGCCAAAGCGCATGACATTCCGCTGATTTTTTCGCCGGCACCGTGTGATGAATCCTTGCGCGCGTTGCCACTCGAACTGGCCAAATACATTGTGCTCAACGAAATCGAACTGATGCAGTTGGCCGGTGAAGACGATTTTGATCGTGCGGTGGGCGCGCTGAAGTCCCGCTGCCCTAGCACCAATTTTGTCGTTACATTAGGGGGAGATGGTGTCGAGTTTATTGGTGTTGAAGACACCATTGTCTTGCCTGCGGAGCCTGTCGAACCCGTCGACACCACGGGTGCTGGCGATTGCTTTTTGGGCTACTTTGCAGCCGGACTAGACATTGGACTCACCCACATCGAGGCATTAGAGCGCGCCACCCAAGCCGCTGCAATTGCAGTGACACGTGCAGGCGCAGTCAGCGCTATCCCAGAACTAAAGGAACTCTCATGACGCCAATTATTATCGATACTGATCCAGGCGTTGATGACGCCTTTGCCATCATTTATGCCGAGCGCCATCCAAACTTGCACATCGTCGGGCTCACCACAGTATTTGGCAATGTGTCGGTCACGCAGAGCACCGATAACGCCGCTTACCTTCGAGAGCAGCTCGATGCGAGCTTTGACATCGCTCGCGGTGCGGCCATGCCATGGGTGAAGCCACATGGTGGCTATCCTGATTTTGTGCATGGCGAAAAAGGCTTTGGCCGTTTCGAGGCCACCATTCCTAGCTATGAAACGCATGCGCTATCAGCGGCCAATTACATCATTGAAAAAAGCCACGAATATGCAGGCGAATTAGTGCTGGTGCCTTTGGGCCCTTTGACCAATATTGCCAACGCGTTACGACTCGATCCAAGCCTACCGGAGCGAATTAAACGCGTGGTGTTGATGGGCGGCGCAGCGCGGACACCGGGCAATGTCTCTCCGGTAGCAGAAGCTAACATTTGGGGCGACCCACACGCGGCACACGCCGTATTTGCCGCGCCATGGCAGGTCGTCATGATTGGCCTGGATGTCACGCATCAAGTGGTGATGTCTGATGAGATGGTCGATGACATCTGCGAATCGCTAGGCCCAAAAGCTGAATTTATTAAGGCGATGGCCTCGTACTATGGCGCTTTCTACAAGGCAGAACGCAATGTAGATGGTTTTTGTGTGCACGACCCAACCACACTGGTTTATCTCAATCACCCTGAGTTTTTCGAGGTAGAGACTGGGATGGTCTCTGTCGTGGCCGAAGGGCCTTGCCATGGACAGACCGTGTTTGCCCAGGCATCAAACAGCTATCCGGATCCTTACTGGAGCAGTCGCAGCAACAATCATGTTTGCTTCGAAGTCAATGCCGATAATGTCAACTCAGAGTTGATACAGCATCTCAAAAACTTTTGACCTATTATTCCGACTGCGTCACATTTTGCCGCAGTGTCGATATTTGGGCCAAACTAGTTTTATTTGAAACAGTTATCGGATGTTTTGCCGATAAGCTTGAGGATATTCATCCAAAAGTGAGGTCGTCACATGCCAACTGCGTCGGTACATTTTCCAGCTGATTTCGTCTACCCGAGCGCACCTGATCAGCTCAGTCCCTATTCGCAACAACTGGCGACTACGCTTGCCGAACATTGGCCTAGTGCCCAACTCGAAGGCTCTGTCAGCGCGAGATTGGCATCAATTGCGACAGCTCAGTCGCGCGAAAGCGGTCAAAGTCGGTTGAGTTTGGCCCCAATGACAATCGGCAAATCTTCACGGCATGTGATCTCATTTTCGACTGGCGATAAGTCTTTTATCGTCGACAGTCTAAGGATGGTGCTCGATCGACATGGCATCGCCATCGATCAATCGATCCATCCGGTTTTAGACATTTGTCGCAACCAAACGGGCGAGCTCGACCAGCACGGCGACTCACAAAAAGAGTCATGGGTGCAATTTATCGTTCAGCCGCTGAATGCTGAGCAAGTTGCCACGCTGGCCGACGAATTTACCACGGTGATGACACGCCTAACTAGCGTCACGGGCGACTTCAGCAAGATGATTGACTTCATCGACCAGCTAACCTCAACCACCGATGTTGAATCTCAGAGCTTTCTAACCTGGTTGCGCGGTAGATTTACGTTTCATGGTGTCATTTGCGTCGACGATGCGGGTGAACTTGTCGACGATAGCGCACTCGGTTTGTGCACAACCCTTAACACTGAGGAGCTTGCCAAGCTCAGCAGGCCCAACAACCATGTCACCTCTCTCAACCGCGCCCGCGTTTGCCAAACCAAATTGCACTCGACAATTCATCACAGCGGCAATTTGAGCATGGTGATTGTACCTAACGCGACTGGGCGTGCATTGCTGGTCGGCCAGTTCACGTCGGCTGTACACCAGCACTCCGTCAAAGAAATTCCGATCGTTCGCGAGCGCATTGAAGCGGCAATCGAAGGGTTCCGTCACAACCGCGGCCAGCACTATTTGAAGTCCCTAGAGCACGTATTTGAAACCTTGCCGCGTGAGCTAGTGATGCAACTGAGTGTGGAGGAACTCTCAAGTATTGGGGCAGAAATTGTCGCGGTGCACGGCAACACACAAACTCGACTCATCGGCGTGCAAGGGCCATTACAGCAATTTGTCTATGCAATTGCCTACGTGCCCAGAGAGCATTACAGCCGAGAGCTTCGCCTCAACACCGAAAAGATGCTGCGTGAAGCGACTGGCGCAGTCGATTGCCAATATGACACCCAATTTAACAGCGCATCAGCAATGGCTCGAATGCTGTTTACGCTCGAAGTGGATCAGCCACCGGCGGTTGACTGGACTGAACTGAATACCCAACTGGTACAGCAAACCGAAGGGTTTGAAACTGCCCTCCTCAATGCACTGCTGGCGGGTTGCGACAATGAACGCGCCAACCGTTTATTCACCCAGTATGCGGGCGTGCTGAACGAATTTTATCGGCAGCGCTTTACGCCAGACGACGCGGTTGTCGACCTGCAAATGATTGAATCAATTGTCAACGGTGAAAACCTTGCGCTGCAGGTGGCTGCAGAGGGTGACAATTTACGCTTAAACATCTGGAAGCCAGATTCAAATCTGCCACTTTCCGACGTACTGCCGATCCTTGAGAACATGGGGCTGTTTGTCGACTCTGAACGCCCGTTCCAGATGACCTTTGCCGATCGAGCGCTTTGGCTGCATGAATTTTCATTGCGTAGAAAGCAAAGTAGCGAGCGCAGCGTTGAAGACATTGCCGAGCATCTCGTCAGTGGCTTTAAAGCCACTTATGACAACAAAGCGCAGAATGATGCCTTTAATGGATTGTTGGTGATTGCCAACCTGCATTGGCGGCATGTCTCTACACTGCGAGCATACAGTCATTATCTACAGCAGCTTGGTTTCAGTTCCAGCAACAAAATCATCGCTGAGGCCCTACTTCGCTATCCTCATATCGCGACAATGTTGGTTGAATTGTTCGAGTTTCGATTTAATCCAGCACTGGCTTCGCCCGCAAAAGCAACCGCCACCCGCGAAGCCCTGACGGAGGCATTAGGGCCAGTCTCCAGCCTTGAAGACGATCGAATTTTTAGTGCGCTGATCAACCTCATCGAATCCACATTACGCACCAATTTCTATCAGGCGCTAGACGGACAAGCAAAGTCGTACACCTCGTTTAAGTTTGACTGTAAGCGCGTCGAGGGCATGCCAGAGCCGCGGCCAATGTACGAAATCTTCGTTTACAGCCCAGAATTTGAAGCCGTGCATCTGCGCGGCGGCCCAGTGGCCCGCGGAGGCTTGCGTTGGTCAGACCGGACATCCGATTTCCGCACAGAGATCTTAGGTTTGGTTAAAGCGCAAATGGTCAAAAACGCCGTGATCGTGCCGGTCGGTTCAAAAGGCGGCTTTGTGCTCACCCATACACCGGTAGAACGCGACGCCCGTATGAGCCACGGCATTGCCTGCTACCAAAACTTCCTCCGTGGGTTGCTTGACATCACCGACAATCTAAACGGAGATGAAGTCGTACACCCATCGCAAGTGATTCGTCACGATGGAGATGACCCTTATTTGGTCGTCGCTGCCGACAAAGGCACTGCAACGTTCTCAGATTACGCCAATGCGGTATCTGAGGAGTATGGCTTTTGGCTTGGTGATGCCTTCGCATCGGGCGGCTCAAATGGCTATGATCACAAGGGCATGGGCATCACGGCCAAAGGCGCTTGGGAGTCGGTTAAACGCCACTTCCGTGAACAGGGCGTCAACACCCAAACCACCGACTTTACGGTGGTTGGGGTCGGCGATATGGGCGGCGATGTATTTGGCAATGGCATGTTGCTCTCCGAGCACATCCAGCTAGTCGGCGCGTTCAATCACCTTCACATCTTTATCGATCCCGCGCCAGACTCGGCGAACAGCTATCAAGAACGATTGCGTTTATTCACCACGCCCGGCTCATCGTGGACCGATTACAACACCGAGTTAATGTCTAAAGGTGGCGCGATCTACGAGCGCAGCGCCAAATCCATCACCCTCTCCGACGAGGCGATGCAGGCGCTCGGCACGGATCGCAAACAATTCACCCCCGATGAATTGATCAACACCATGCTCAAAGCGCCCGTCGATTTGATCTGGAACGGTGGCATCGGGACATACATTAAAGCAAGCAGTGAAACCCACGCTCAAGCGGCAGATCGTTCTAACGACAGCACTCGTGTCGACGCGAATCAAGTGCGTGCCAAAGTGATCGGCGAAGGGGGCAATCTTGGCGTCACCCAACGCGCTCGTATCGAATTAGCCGAATGTGGCGTGCACTGCTATACCGATGCGGTCGACAACTCCGCTGGTGTCGATTGCTCTGATCATGAAGTCAATATCAAAATTCTACTGCAACATGCGATATCGACCGGCACTTTGCTCGATGCTGATCGTAATCAACTGCTCGCCGATATGACCGATGAAGTCAGTGAACTGGTGTTAAAAGACAACTACCAGCAGACGCAATGTATCAGCGTATGCAACCGTCAAGCGGCAGGACGTATTGATCAACATGTGCGCTTTATGGAGCACTTGGAGCGCGCCGGTCAGCTTAACCGAGCCATCGAATTTTTGCCCAACAGCGATCTTATCAACGAGCGAAAAGCCAAGCGATTAGGGCTTATGCGCCCAGAGCTTGCCGTGTTGGTCAGCTACGCCAAAATGACGTTATTTGCAGAGCTGATGCAAGGATCGTTGTGCAGTGACCCCGCCTTCGACGAGGTTCTGCAAGATTACTTCCCCGATCGCTTAAGTACCGATCTGCCCACTTCTGTTGCAAGCCATCGCCTGCGCAATGAAATCATTGGCACCGTGGTGACCAATGATTTTATTAACCGCATGGGTCCGAGTTTTGCTTGGCAAATGCACAGTGAGCTTGGCGCATCTGCACAAGATGTGGTTCGCGCCTACTGGGCGGTCAAATCGATGTTCGACCTAGACACACTCTGGGCAGATGTCGAGCGATTGGATAACCAAGTTTCTGCCGAGTTACAGATTGAGCTGTTGGTCTTCAGCCAAGGACTTGCCGAGCGCGCCACGCAGTGGCTGCTGCGTCGCCGAGGCGATGTTAAAGACATCGCGGAGCTGATCGCCGAGTTCAAGCCAAGCATTTCAAGAATCAGTGAACAGCTGGTTGATCTGATGACCGACACCATGTTGCAAAAATATCACGCACGGATCGATGAGTTAAAAACTCAGGGTGTACCGGTGGAAATGCGCGCGAAATTTGCGCGAATATTCCCCATGTCCAGTGCGCTGGATTGGGCCGAAATTGCCAGTAGCAGCCAAGTCGACGTCGTCGATGCTGCGAAACTACACATGCAATTGGGCGATCACCTACAACTGCAATGGCTGCGCGATGAAATCGCCAAACTACAAACCAGTAGCCATTGGCACACCATTGCCAAAGCCAAGCTGCGCACCGATTTGCACAACAAACAACGAGATCTCAGCGCCATGATTCTCACCCAAGCCGGGTCGTTGGACGCTTGGGCGCAAAGCGCGTCCACACAGGTGGATCAATATCAGCGCATCCTCAGCGACTTGGCCGCCAGCGGCGATCTCGATTTTGCGATGCTGTCATTGGCCAGTAGCGCTGTGGGTGAATTGATTAGCTAATAGAAACACAATTCGGTATACAATTGGCGCTTCGCGAAACGGAGCGCCGTCATTTCGTTTTTAGAGCCCGCGCAGGCATTTGACACCGAGCTAGAAGTCAAAAAAAGTCGCTTTATCGGATGTCTACGTTACACCCCAAATCGAGACGCGTTTAACCACGAACTTGCGGCTTTGAAGCAACGCTTTCCCGATGCTAGACATATTTGCTTTGGGTATCGATTTGGCGGCGGCAGCTCTGTGGCCTCACAAGGATGTAGCGACGATGGCGAGCCCAGTGGCTCTGCAGGCAAACCCATTGTCAACGTCATTCAACACAACGACGTTGGCAATGTCAGCATGTTCGTCGTGCGTTATTTTGGCGGGATTAAACTTGGCGTTGGCGGCCTTGTTAGAGCCTATGGCGCCACGGCCTCAGAGTTAATGGCAAACGGCACTTGGCAACAGCACATTGAACAAAAGCGCATGACGTTTCATTTTGATTTTGCCAATGAGTCAGTGTTTAGAAACAAGCTGACTGAACTTGACGCCCAATTGGTCGACATTGACTATGGCACCCAGGTCACGGCGACTGTTGACGCCAATGCAGAATTCGAAGCTTGGATTTTGGAACATAGCACCCAATATTCGATAACACCCGATTAGGTGTGCAAAATTCGGCCAAATTTGTGTCTGATTTGCAATATCTTTTCTGACCCATTGACCAAAAGGGCATATAATGTCCTTTGAAATTATTTGATTTCCACAAAAATAGATATGACCAATACATCAAAAGATTTACCACTTAGACTCTCAGAGTTTGCGCCCTACCAACTGGCCGTCGTTGGCAATCGCCTGAGCCATGCCATCGCCGCACTCTACGAGCAAAAATACAACATCCAAATTCCAGAGTGGCGCATTTTGATGACCTTGGCAGAATGGGGCCAACTGTCTGCACACGAAGTTGCAGACCGTACATCAATGGACCGCGCGCGAGTCTCTCGTGCCCAGCGCAGAATGGCCGACCTCGGACTAATCTCTGTCACGATTGACGAGCTTGATCGCCGTAAAACCCTCCTCGATCTAACCCAAAAAGGCTGGGAGTTAGTCGAGTCGATCGTGCCAGATGCAGAGCGCACCGGTGATTGGCTTCTCGGTGTACTGGAACAGCAAGAGCGCGAATACCTCAACGTGATCATGAAAAAACTCATGGAGCGTGCTGAAGAGTTGCGCAAGCGCGGCGGTATTCTCGAATAATCAATCAAACCTACGCTGCTGAAAAGCCGAGCTTTAGCTCGGTTTTTTTGTATCTATCAATCGCCAGAACAGCTTTTTTATTTAATCTCTAGAAATGTTGGTCGCTAGTTTCTGTGACGGATTTCACAGTTAAGGACGACCGTGGCCAACACCATCCAACGGATACTTCAAACCGCCTCTCTGGTTGCAATCACGCTACACCCGGCGATAGCGAACGAGTTTGACCCAACATTGCTCGAACAAATGGCGTCACCTTCAGATGCAACGTTTCAACAAGACGTCGCTGAACTAGCCGATGAAAACGGCAACGTCATCCCATTGCCCTTTGTTTGGGTAGACGGTGAAGCCATTGCGCAAGGGGATATGATTTTAGACATTGATCCAAGCCCATCACCCCGCTCTGCTGCAGTTGGTCAATCTGGGTTATGGGTGAACAATGTTATTCCCTACCAATATGATAGTGGTGTCGATGACAACACCAAGCGCAAAGTGGTTCAAGCCATGGAGCATTGGACGAGCCAAACTGGAATTGTGTTTGAGCCTACTCAATCGAGCTTTGGCGATTATGTTTTAATTACTGAGGGCAGCGGCTGCTCGTCAAATGTTGGCAGAATTGGCGGCAAGCAATTTTTGCGTTTGCACCCACTGTGTAGCGTTGGCAATATCATCCACGAAATTGGCCATACCGTGGGCTTGTATCATCATCACACCCGCTTTGATCGCGATGAGTTTATCAACATCAACTACGACAACATCAAACCGGGCTATGTCAGCAATTTCACCATCGTCAATGATCAAGCTTCAACCGTCATCGGCTACTACGACTACGGCTCGATCATGCATTACAGCAAATATGCATTCTCTGATAACGGCCAACCGACCATTACACCTAAAGTAAATGCGACAATCGGGCAAAGATCGGCGTTGAGCGACATGGACATCCGCGCCGTTAAGAACCTCTATGCCACCGATATTACACTCGGTTTTAGAAGCAACACTCGCGATATCGCAGCAGATACCTCCAGCTTCGAAGCCAATTTATACAACCAGAGCGGATTTGGGGCTAACGTGGTGAACGTGCAGTTTCACCTGCCCTATGGCACACAGCTTAAGTCAATCAGCGCCAGCAGTCCCACGGTTTGTAATCTGAGTGCAGCAAGCTGCCAAACTGCGCACCTCGGCGCAGGCGAGCGAGTAACGCTAAAAGGCACACTTCGTGCGCTCAAAGACGGTAATTACCGTGTTAGCGCAATCGCCACGACCATCACTAACGATGAATTGTCCTCCAACAATTATGACGCTTACGATTTCAATATCGCTAGCGTCGACAGCGATACAAACACCCCGTCGGCGATCACGTCCGTGCCGGTAACGCAAACCAACACCGAGACAACAGCACAACAGAGCACACCCACCACATCGCCCAGTCAATTCGTACCAAATCAGTCGGCGAATCAAGACACAGTGATCGACGCCAGCGGCGGAGGTGCATTCAACTGGTTGAGTTTAATTGCAATGGCGTTCGCGTTCTCAGCGCGTCGCGCGGTTGCTACAATCGGCAGATGGAAAACATCGTATTACTTATTCTCGCCGGTGGCCGCGCGACTCGGATGGGCGGCATCGATAAGGGGCTTGCCGAGTTTCGGCAACTGCCCTTAATCAACCATGTGCTAAAACAGCTCCCCGCAACATATTTTGAGCAACGCTGGATTAGCGCGAATCGAAATATCGAGCATTACCAAACACTTGTAGATCAAGTCTTATCAGACCCAATTGAACACCAGTTCAGCGGGCCTCTGGCAGGAATCTTGGCAGCGCTCAATCAGCTTGCACCCCATCAAAAATTGGCGGTTGCGCCCTGCGACTCGCCCTTTGTCGAATTCGAGCTGTATCAACAACTTCACCAGCGACTTCTCGCCACCCAAGACAGCAATGTTGCCGTCGCAGCAGACAGTGAAGGTCGACCACAGCCAGTATTTGCGCTATTGCGCCCACAGGCCAAAGTCGCCATCGCTGCGGCGCTGCGCGAAGGGGAAAATAAAATTATGTACGCATACAAAAAAGCGGGCGTGACCAAGGTCAGCGCCCGCGATGATCAGTGGTTTATCAACTTAAACCACTTAGACGATCTGTTGGCTTAGAACAAGCCGACGATCTGACCTTGCTCGTCAAGGTTGATGTGATTTGCCGATGGTACACGTGGCAAACCAGGCATGGTCATGATGTCACCCGTAATGACCACGATAAAACCTGCCCCTGCCGACAATCTAACATCGCGCACGGGGACAACGTGGCCGGTCGGCGCGCCTTTGAGCGTTGGATCAGTCGAGAAGCTGTATTGGGTTTTCGCCATACAAACTGGCAAGTGGCCATATCCAAGTTCTTCATATTGACGCAATTTATCGCGAACTTTCTTGTCAGCAACCACTTCAGATGCACCATACAAACGTGTGGTAATCGTTGAGATCTTGTCAAATAACGCCATATCGTCTGGGTAGATCGGTGCAAACTGTGCGGAGTCTGATTCGACGATACGGACGACTTCATGTGCCAATTCTTCAGTACCTTCAGAACCCTTACCCCAGTGCTCTGCCAAAATGGCCTTTGAGCCCATTTCTGCAGCAATTTTTTGGATCGCTGCGATTTCTTCATCGGTGTCAGTGATAAATTTGTTAATTGCAACCACTGCAGGCACGCCAAACTGACGAACATTGCTGATGTGGCGAGTCAAGTTTTCTGCGCCAGCGATGACCGCCTTCACGTTTTCTTTACCAAGGTCCTCTTTGGCCACACCACCGTGCATCTTTAATGCGCGAATCGTCGCGACAATCACAACGGCATTGGGTTTCAGGCCCGCTTTGCGGCATTTGATATCAAAGAACTTCTCAGCACCCAAGTCGGCGCCGAAGCCCGCTTCCGTTACCACATATTCACCCAGTTTCAGTGCCGCTTTGGTCGCCATCACGGAGTTACAGCCGTGTGCGATATTGGCAAATGGGCCGCCGTGGATAAACGCTGGATTATTCTCTAGGGTTTGTACAAGGTTTGGCGCGAACGCGTCTTTGAGGAGTACAGTCATAGCGCCATCGCCGCAGAGGTCTTTGGCACGAACTGGCTGA
The DNA here is from genome assembly GCA_013373515.1 of Gammaproteobacteria bacterium. Lineage (GTDB taxonomy): Bacteria > Pseudomonadota > Gammaproteobacteria > JABXHR01 > JABXHR01 > JABXHR01. Next base: position 13,808 of record JABXHR010000025.1, read on the forward strand.
CGCTCACGTGTTTCAGCAACGATGATTTCACCGATGCGAGCTTGTAGATCTTCGAGGCTGCTCGCCAAGCAGAAAATCGCCATGATTTCTGATGCAACAGTGATATCAAAACCGTCTTCAC
>JABXHR010000228.1 GCA_013373515.1 Gammaproteobacteria bacterium
GCCATATGGGCGCGGGTCATGCCCACCAAATCGATTAAACCCTCGGCGATGGCGTGTCGTGCGGTGGCGACATCGCCAATGCGTGCGGCGTGCAGCGTGGCGATGCCGGTGTGTTGTTTGAGTTCGCCAGCAAAGTTCAGATGTGGGCTGCTTGCCATGCCTTGCACAGGGATCACGCCCGTGAGCGCGGCATCGGTGTGGATGCGTCCGCGGATCACATTGATAAAGTCGATTAAGCCAGATTCGCGCAGACGCTGTGCGATCGCTAGACCGTCGTCTCGGCTGAGGCCGCCTGCCTCGGCCTCGTCGGCCACCATGCGGATGCCAACGATAAACTCGCCGCCGACTCGTGCACGAATGGCCCGCAAGACATCCAGCGCAAAACGTAGTCGGTTGTCGAGTGTGCTGGCATCGTAAGGGCCGTCAAGTTGATTGGTCAGCGGCGACCAAAACTGATCGATTAGGTGACCATAGGCTTCCAGCTCAATACCGTCCATTCCCCCGGCCTGCATGCGCTCGGCGGCGGTAGCGTAATCGTTGATGATGCGTTGAATATCCCAATCTTCGATGAGTTTGGCCGATGCGCGATGCGCGGGCTCGCGGTGCAAGGTGGGTGCCAGTGAGGGCAGCCAATCCCCTTTATCCCAAGTGGTGCGACGACCGAGATGGGTGAGCTGAATCATCACCGCAGTGCCGTGCTCGTGGCAGGCATCGGTCAGGGCTTGGATATGCGGTACCACCTCGTCTTGGTAGGCCAAGATATTGTTAAACGCTGGTGGGCTGTCCTTGGCAACCGTGGCCGAACCGGCAGTCATGACCATGGCAACGCCGGCTTTGGCGCGCTCCACGTGATAGGCCCGGTAGCGGGCGGTGGGCATGCCATTTTCCGGATACGCAGGTTCGTGCGCGGTGGTGATGATGCGATTGAGCAGCGTCAGGTGTTTTAGCGTAAACGGTTGGAGTAAGGGGTCAGCAGTCATGATCTTGCCCTATTACGAGTCGATTTAGTTTGCATCGGCGGCGGATATTTTGTTGTGATTTTGCGTCCTATTTTTATCGCGTACCAAGCGATGCATTGGATTTGATCGGTCAGCGTGCGGCCTGTACTCTTTGCTTGGTTTTCGCCCTTCAGTGCCTAACATGGAGAAACCCAATGCATACCTTGTCCGAATTGAACGATGTGTTGCCACAGCGCCGACAATCACAGCGGATGCCGATGTTATTTGTCGGACATGGTAGCCCCATGGTCACGCTGAGTGAGGACGGTTTTGCCAAAGCATGGCGTTCGATTGGACGGTCCTTGCCCGTGCCGGTTGCGGTGTTGTGCGTCTCTGCGCATTGGATGACGCGGGGCCAAACGCATGTACTCGCCGTGGATCAGCCCGAAACGATTCACGATTTTGGTGGTTTTCCCCAAGCATTGTTTGATATTCAGTATCCTGCGCCAGGCGCGCCCGCACTGGCGGCGGAGACGACATCTTTACTTGCCGATTTTGCAGCGTACGAGTCTCATGATTGGGGGTTGGATCATGGCACTTGGTCGGTGGTGCGGCATTTGTTTCCCGATGCCAATATTCCGGTCTATCAAGTGTCGGTCGATATGGAAATGTCATTCGAACGCCAGCAGGCTTTGGGCGAAACCCTATCGAGCTTGCGCGAGCGAGGTGTGTTGATTGTGGGCAGTGGCAATGTGGTGCATAACCTGCGGATGATTCGAGGCGATGGCCCTGCCTATGATTGGGCGGAGACCTTTGATCGCTGGGTCGCAAGCTGTATTGCGCGTCGTGATTTTGCCGCCATCGCCCATGCGCCAGAGCGGCACTCTGCATTTCAATTGGCGCATCCGACCGTCGATCACTATGCGCCGTTGAACTATGTTTTAGGTGCGGTGCGCCAAGACGACGCCATGCTCTCATTCAACGAAGCCATCGACTTGGGTTCGGCGTCGATGACGTCTTATCTATTCGCCTAGAACTTGCCGGAGTTCGCCCATTCCGATTCAGGGGGAACGGGCTCTGCGTTGGCCCAGTGTTCGACGATTTTTCCGTCGGCCAAGCGGAATACATCGCATTGGCACTGTGGCGTACCGTTTGCGCTGGCGCGGCTTAGGATGGCGACAAAATTTCCCTCGCCGACCATCAACTCGATGGTGTCGTATTTCAGCTGTGATTGAGTGAGCGCATCTTGGTAGCCTTTCAGGCCAGTGGCGGCCAATGGGTGGTGCGAGACGAACTGATCCGCGTCAATGTAGTCGAGCAGTTGGGCGTTGTTTTGATTGATTAGGCAGTTTTGCACAAATTCTGCGACGGCGGCTTTGTTGGCGGCGGTTTTGTCGAGGTCGGTGATATCGGTTTCACCGTCGATATTGCTATGGCCAGCGGGATTGATGCAATGCTCGCCAATCACATCCCAGTGCTCGATGATTTTGCCATTCTCATCGCTATCGAAGAAGTCGGTGGTGACCCACTGTGCGGCGCCGTCGTTGAGGTTTTGATAGACGTGGACGAATACTTTGCGGCCATCTTGAAGCGCCCGCACCACTTGCATATCGCGTTTTGGGTTGCGCTCAAGAAACGGCCCAAAAAAGGCCATAAACCCTTCTTTGCCGTCGGCGACACCGGTCGAATGTTGTTTGTATTGTGCGCCGATATTGCGGTCTAGGGCCTCTTGTGGCTTGCCATCGCGAATACCTCGCATATAGAGATCGATTGCGTTTGCTTTTGCGGTCATGCTCGTTCGTCGTTGTTGTGTTTGAATGACGATAAGGCCCGAGCGGCGTGACATCAATGCCACGGTGATAACTTGGCGCGATGCGTTTTTGAGCGGCATAAAAAAGCCCCATTTCTGGGGCTTTTAGATCGCGGATGTGGATTACATCTGCTGCAAGAGTTGATCTACAGACGCTTTGGCGTCGCCGTAGAACATGCGGGTGTTTTCTTTGAAGAACAGTGGGTTTTCAGCACCTGAGTATCCGGCACCAGCGCCACGTTTCGAGACAAACACTTGCTTGGCTTTCCATACTTCTAAGACTGGCATGCCCGCAATTGGGCTGTTGGGGTCGTCTTGGGCGGCGGGGTTAACGGTGTCGTTAGAGCCCACCACGAACACCACGTCGGTCTCTGGGAAATCTTCGTTGATTTCGTCCATTTCCAGCACGA
>JABXHR010000166.1 GCA_013373515.1 Gammaproteobacteria bacterium
AAAACTTTGATGATTTCAAAGGTTTGCACCCTGCATTCGCCAACCTCAAAGCTGAAGAAATGATTAAAGACGGTTTGTCTGCGCCTTTGCACGATGGTGCGGCAAAGTACTACCGTGAAAAAGGCTGGATGAACTAATCCAACCGCATCCTCCTCCTTCGTTTATCGCGGCCTTTGCGCCGCGATCTTTTATGGGGATACACCATGACGTCCCAATCATCAGAGCGTCAATTCACCGATGAGCAATTGCAGGATCTTGTTGCGTCCACCGACAGCGGCGCCCGTAATCCAGCGGGTCTCACGGGCAAACTGATTACTGCAATTGCCTTGTTCTGGTCTGTGTTTCAGATTGCAATTGCCTCGCCTTGGGCGACGACGCTGCCCAGTTCAGTGCTAAACAACACCCGCAATATTCACCTCGCCATAGCGATATTTTTGGCCTTTATGGCCTACCCAGCCTTTAAGCGTTCATCGCGAGCGCAGGTGCCGTGGGCAGATTGGCTCTTGGCCGCCGCAGGGGTATTTGCCGCACTGTACGGCATGATTTTTTATGAGCAGCTCGTCTCGAGGCCAGGCAATCCCAATACGCTCGACATTGTGGCCTCGGTGATTGGTATTGTGATTATGCTTGAGGCCGCGCGACGCGCGCTGGGTCCAGCGTTGGCCATTGTGGCCATTGTATTTTTAATCTACGTGTTTTTTGGGGCGGCCACTTGGGTGCCCGACGTGATTCGCTGGAAGGGTGCATCGCTCAACCGGGCCATGAGCCATATGTGGCTGACGACCGAGGGCGTATTTGGCATTGCACTTGGCGTGTCGACAAAATTCGTATTTTTGTTTGTTCTGTTTGGCGCGCTGCTCGATAAAGCAGGTGCGGGCGGCTATTTTATTCGGCTGGCCTTTGGGGCACTTGGACACCTAAAGGGTGGGCCGGCGAAGGCTGCAGTGGTGGGCTCTGCGGCTACCGGCCTGATTTCAGGTTCGTCGATTGCCAATGTTGTCACCACGGGCACATTTACCATTCCACTGATGAAAAAGGTCGGCTTTACGCCAGAGCAGGCGGGGTCGGTGGAAGTGGCGTCATCGGTCAATGGGCAGATCATGCCACCGGTGATGGGCGCGGCCGCGTTTTTGATGGTCGAATATGTGGGCATTTCCTATTTAGAAGTGATCAAGGCCGCACTGATTCCTGCGGTCATTTCGTATATTGCGTTGGTGTATATCGTGCACCTGGAGGCGGTCAAAAAGGACATGCCAACGTTGCCGCGTGCAGATGGTACGCAGGGCAATGTGTTGATGACCATCATTGGCATGTTGGGGCTATTTATTGGCTTCTCGTTGACCGTCTGGCTGGTGTCGTTCCCCGTTGGGTTCTTAGTGACGAATGCACCTGCTGCCGCACCGTGGGTGCTAGGGGCCGGGGTGTTACTGGCCTATGTGGCGCTGCTGTCGCTGGCAGCGCGCACAGACCAAAGCAACGACGACGAACTCGACTTTACCGTGTTGCCGCGTGTGGCCGATGTGTGGCGCACCGGCATTTACTTTGTATTGCCAATTGTGGTGTTGGTGTATTTCCTGATGATTGAGCGCAAGTCGCCCGGATTATCGGCGTTTTGGGCCACTGCATTGATGATTGCGATCTTGCTCACGCAGCGTCCACTGCTGGTAATGATGCGCAAGAGCGGAGATATGGGCGCGGCGGTCAAACGTGGCTTCGACGACTTGATCGATGGGCTCATTACCGGTGCACGCAACATGATCGGCATCGGGGTGGCGACGGCCACGGCGGGGTTGATTGTGGGCACCGTCTCCCTCACAGGAATCGGGCAAGTAATGGCGGATTTTGTCGAGTTTGTCTCTGGCGGCAATTTGATCATGATGCTGGTATTTGTGGGCTTCCTATCGCTGGTATTGGGTATGGGTTTGCCGACCACAGCCAACTACATCGTGGTCAGCTCGTTGATGGCCGGTGTGATTGTGGAGCTGGGCGCGCAGTCTGGTCTGATCGTGCCGCTGATCGCGGTGCATTTGTTTGTGTTCTATTTCGGGATCATGGCCGATGTCACCCCGCCGGTTGGGCTGGCGTCATTTGCGGCGGCAGCGGTCTCTGGTGGAGATCCGATCAAGACCGGCTTTACGGCGTTTTTCTACAGCCTGCGCACCGTGGCGTTGCCGTTTTTGTTTATCTTTAATACCGATCTGTTGCTGATTGACGTCACACCATTGCAAGCGGTGTTGGTCTTTATCGTGGCGACGATCGCCATGTTGGTGTTTGCCGCCGCCACGCAGGGTTACTTCTTTGCCAAGTCGCGCTGGTATGAGGCAGTAGCGCTGCTGTTCGCTGCATTTGTGCTGTTCCGTCCGGGCTTTTTGATGGATCGAATGGTGGCACCGTTTAGTATCGACTCTTTGGCCAATGTCAGCGCGACATACACACCAAGTTCGCCACCAACAGAGCTGCGATTTGAAATTTCTGGCCCTGATTTTGACAGTGGTGAGGTGAAGTCGGTGATCTATCCGGTAACGCCTGTCGAAGGCGAGGCGTTGGATGCGTTGATGGGTGCGCAAGGCTTGATGCCGATAGATGGCGCGACCATTGAAGAGCCTTTCCCGACACACCCTGCGTTTGAAAGCTTGAAGGACTTTGACTTTTATGGCGATGAGCCGGTTCAAATTTCATCGGTGAAGGTGGCCAATCCACAACCGGCGAAGGAATGGCTATTTATTCCGGCCATATTGCTGATTGTCGCGGTGGCGATGCTGCAGCGGCGCCGGACACGCGAGGTGGCGCATGTTTAACAAAATACTGTTCCCGATTGATTTGACCGATGAGGCCAGTTGGCAGCGCAGCTTGCCCATTGTCACTCGCATGGCCCTCGATTATGGCGCTGAGCTGCATGTGGTTTCCGTGCTGCCGGACTTTGGCCTATCGATGGTCGGTGGTTTTTTTAAGGAAGGCTTTGAAAAGGAAGCGTTAAAGCAGCTCGGCGATCAACTGCGCGAATGGGTGGGTGCGCAGATACCGCCTGCGGTAAACGTGAAGCCGCATGTGTTGCATGGCTCGATCTATGCCGAGATTATGCGCGCGGCCGATCGCCTCAATGTCGATGTGATCGTGATCGGTGCGCATCGTCCAGAATTCAGTGACTACCTACTGGGCCCCAATGCGGCCCGAGTGGTGCGTCACGCCAAGCAATCTGTTTTTGTCGTAAGGGACGACTCATGAGTCGAGTATTTGGACGTCATAATCGAAAGCAGCTGCCGGTCGCAGTCGCTGCAAAAGGCTGTTGGTTTACCGATCAAAATGGCAAGCAATATCTGGATGCTTGCGGCGGTGCGGCGGTGTCCTGTTTAGGTCATGGTGATCAAGACATCATCGAGGCGACGCAGCGCCAACTTGACAGCATGGCTTGGGCGCACACCAGCTTTTTCAGCTCAGAGCCGGCTGAGCGATTGGCGGATAAATTGGTGGAGCATGCGCCTGAAGGCATTGAGCATGTGTATTTTGTGTCTGGCGGTTCAGAGGCTACCGAGGCTGCGATTAAGCTGGCGCGCCAATATTTTGTAGAGACTGGGCGACCAGAAAAGAAGCACTTGATTGCTCGGCGCCAAAGCTACCACGGCAATACCTTGGGAGCCTTAGCCGCCGGTGGCAATCAATGGCGCCGCGCGCCGTTTAGCCCGCTCTTGATGCCGGTGAGCCACATTGCACCGTGCTATCCCTATCGCGAACAGCGCGTTGATGAGTCCGCAGCCGAATATGCCCTGCGGGCGGCCAATGAGCTGGAGGCGGAGATTTTGCGTCTCGGTGCTGACAATGTGATGGCCTTTATCGCCGAGCCAGTGGTTGGTGCAACTGTCGGTGCCTTGGTGCCGCCCACGGGTTACTTTCAGCGAATTCGCGAGATTTGCGATCAATACGACGTGCTACTAATCCTAGATGAAGTGATGTGTGGCATGGGGCGCACTGGCTATTTGTTCGCTTCGGAGGCGGATCATATTTCGCCCGATATTGTGTGTATCGCCAAAGGGCTGGGGGCGGGCTATCAGCCAATCGGCGCAATGCTGTGCAGTGATGAAATCTATCAGGCCATCACCAATGGCTCTGGTTTCTTTCAACATGGCCACACTTATATCGCACATCCTACCGCGTGTGCAGCCGCGTTGGCGGTACTTGAGAAGCTTACACAGCCGCAGATGATGTCGAGCGTCATGGCGCGCGGCCAGTATTTATTTAACCAACTCAATCAGCGTCTGGGTGCGCACCCTTATGTCGGGGATATTCGCGGACGTGGATTGTTTTGGGGCGTTGAATTGGTAGAGAGCAAAACAACTCGAGCGCCGTTTGATTCATCGCTCGGTTTGGCGGCCAAGGTCAAAGCCGCGGCATTTGAAAATGGACTGATGTGTTATCCCATGTCGGGCACCATCGATGGCCTCAATGGCGATCATGTGCTGCTGGCGCCGCCGTTTGTGATTAGCGAGGCTGAGCTTGATCTACTGGTCGATCGTCTAGAGGCCGCAATCAATCAATGCACACAGCCACTCGCTCAGAGCGCATGAAGACCATCATCATGGCCGCACCCAACGGTGCGCGCCACAACAAGGCCGATCATCCAAAACTGCCCGTCACCATCAATGAGACCATCGAGGCGAGCCAAGCCTGTTTGGCCGCAGGTGCCAGTATTGTGCATGCGCATGTTCGTGACCGCGAACAGCGCCATGTGTTGGATGTGGGGCTGTACCGAGAATTGATGCAAGCTTTTAATCAAAGCTGCCATGGCGTTCTGCAGCTGACCACAGAGGCGGTGGGGCGGTATTCACCACAAGCACAATTTGAGGTGTTGTCCGCGTGTCAGCCGGAGATGATCTCAGTCGCTTACCGAGAAATCTCGCAAGATTCCGCAATCACCAAGCGGTTTTATGGGCTTGCCCAAGAGCAAAAAACCCACGTGCAGACCATTGTTTACAGCCTAGAAGATCTACAGACATTTTGTGCAAGTGAATATGCCAGTAGTCATGTGCTGGTGGTGTTCGGGCGTTATGGCGCGATGCGGGCCAGCGTGGATGACGTGTTGCCATTCATACCCTATCTAAACTCCGAAAATGCGTTCTGCTGCGCCTTTGGCGATAGAGAGCAGGCGGTGCTGACCATGGCTGCGAATGCGGGTGCGCATTGCCGGGTAGGCTTTGAAAACAATTTAAAAACGGCCAATGGCGGCCTTGCGGCAGACAATGCGGCGCAAGTGGCGTCATTGGCAGCGTCGCTGCGCACAGCTGACCATGACATTGCCACGGTGCAAGATGCACGCGACTGGCTGGCTGCATCGTTGAACTCGGTTTGAATGGTTGCCAGTCTTCTGTTGATTCGAATTGCTTTAGCGTGAAGATGAAGGCTGGCCAAATGGTTTGGCCAGCCAGAGCATTGTGCTGCTACCTCGCAAGCACGCGAATACGGCTGTCGATTTCAGCGTGGTCGATGTAATAGCCTTGTAGATGTCGATAGCCTGTACTCGGATCAAAGGCGACTCGACCATGCAGCACTCGACGGTTATCAACCACGATCATGGTTTGCGGTTGAAGCTTAAACTCAATCACATACTCATCGCTGCGTAGTCGGCGCATTAAGCTCTGATAGGCACGGTAATATGCTTTTAATGCATTGCCTTCGAGTGCTGGCGTTTGTGCCAAGTGTCCATTGAACGCGATTTGGGCGATATCGCCATCGGCGTCAAGCTCGATGACCGGTCGTGCATAGCGAACATCTGCGCCGTCATCGAAAAACCGAAATGGCTGCGCCACGGTGGTGAGTAGCTCAAATGCTTCTGGGTCTTGATCTCGTAAGTCTTCGGCCACTTTGAATCCATCGCAGTAGGTGGATTCTCCACCGGTGGCTTCGTTGCGGTAGCAGTGGAAAAACTGGTAGCCGGGCACGAGTTCTTGGTTGGGTAAATCGGTATGCAATGGTAGATCGATGGCGGTGTAGGCGAGGTTGTTTGGATTGGCCTTGCTGATGACTTCAAAGGTGAGCCCGAAATTAGAGTCGCGCATAAAGCTAATGTGTTTACCAAATCCGAGGCCAGCCGTTTCGTTGTCCTCGAGGCCAGTGATCAGCACAATGCCATCTTGTTTGAGCTGCGTTAGCATACTCAGCAAGGTAGATTTCTCTTCGACGCAGCCGGCGTCAAATTCGGTGATTTTGTCTGCGAAACTGGCATCCCATGTTTGCTTGGGCACGATGGCAGGGTCGTTCAGGCTGCCTTGGCAGCTCAACCATTTGGCATCGTACACGGCATCTTGGTCCCGATCAGGCCATCGGATATACAGTGTATCGTTGTCGGCGCGCAATGATACGGGTGTGACATCAATGTCGGCTTTGGTTAGATCAAAAATACGCTCTTTGGTATCTGGATGTAGCTCGTTTTGATCGTTGTCGCGCAAAAAAATGCAGGGTAAGCGTTGTTGAAGTCCTGTGTCGTAGGTGAGATGCACCATGGCATTATCTTCTAAATTAGCGGTTGCAATGTTCATTGTCTTTCTCATTCGTTAATTGAATAAATCGTCCAGCGATCAAGCTTAGGGAAGCTCGCAATATGTCCCGGTGCGCTTTGCGGGAGAACTTGACGGGGCAGGCCATTCAGCGTGCTGAGCTAGGAGATTCTTGAAGCATAATGGTTCACTAGCGTACGCGCCCCTTATCGAGAGGATCGACCGCCCGGCGGCCCGGAACGCTCAGTTCGGCGTAGACCGCGCAGTCAAAACCCCGCCCAAAGAGACTTTGCGAGATTTGCTCATCCTGCGTTTGATTGCCGAGTGTCGGGTCATTGAAAAAGACTGGTCATTCTCTGCGCAACCCGCCTGGCCTGAACAAATCTCGCTTTGTCGAAACGTACCGCGACTTGTTCCGAGCTTCCTTAACACTTTCAGTCAAACCTGCCGCCATGCGGCGGTGGCCACCAACATTGAACTTTGTTCGGATACATCACAACTTGCCGTTGTAAAGGAGTGGTGAAGATAGCAATCGGACGAGAGGCTTGCTTGCATAGAAGCGTCTTGAGGGTGTCGTATGTCGCACTGCGTGCGGTAATTAGTGACTGATATTTCTTAAAAGGAAGGTGGCTTGGCGCCAAGCAATTTGTGCCCTGAATCTCCCAGCTGGCTGGCGGTGCAGTTGTCTGTCTGAAGTCGGTAATCACCAACCTGATTGGTTTTGGGCGCAAACCCACATTGACATCACGAAAGTCGTGGCGGATGTAAGCCGTTTGGTCACCGATCATACAGATGATTTTTAATTGACGAAAAAGATCGCTTGCGAATATTTAAGCTGCGTTTCACTCAGCAAACTCAGTGTAGAGTCGATAGTTCGGGTGTTGGACTGGTGCTAGTCAAGCGATTCGCTGTGGGTCTCTGCAGCGTTAATTCTAGGCGAGGCAACGCTCGCGTTTTTGAGTTCTGTGGCCAAAGCGGGTTTTGAATAGCCCGGAGGTCAATGATCGGTAATCAGCGCAATGCGATGGTTGATCGCATTGGCCGCTACGGTGGTGTTTTCCAATGGCCATAAATGACCACCATCTGGGCAATAGATTTCGAAATTTGGCATGCTTTGGCGCCACCAGCTGCGGTCTAGTGCGCTCATAAACTGGCTTTGCTTTGGGAAAATGCCGTAGCCGAATACACGGTCAAATGTCGCCCCTACCGTGCCGATGACAGCGCGATAAAGCTCCGCCTCGCGCTCAGGGCGAATTCGAAGCCGCAATGCATTTTGCTCTTCCAAAACCAGTGCTGCGTCGATAAAGGCATCGAATGCGGCGGGTTCAAGCGTTCGGTATAGCGGCTTGTGTTGCCAGTGGCTTCTAGCCTCGGCCTTTGAACGGAAAAACTGTTTACGGCGCTCAGCGCTACCACTCGGCGAGAGACGGTCTTCCAACCCAAGTTTGCTGATTGCTGCATAGGCCCATCGCTTGGTAGGGTGCATTAGCACTGGATCTATCAAGATGGTATCTAGGAATAAATCTGGACGTTTTTGGGCGGCAAATAACGTGGTCAGTGCGCCGGCCGAATGGCCGATACCAATGACCGGGCCACGATTGCGTTTTTCAATGGTTTCGATAAGTTCATCACCCAGACGTTGATAACCGTCTTTGCGAGTGATGGTTAACTTTTCGCCCATTTCTTCAATGGCGTGCACCTCGCCATATAGTTTGTTTAATAGCGGCCGGTAAGCAGAGGCCGGAAAACCGTTCGCGTGTGAAAATTGTATTTGAATCAATTGGCTATGGTTTTAGTTGGAATTGGTATTTTAATTATTACACTGTGGGTGTGAATGATTAATCTATTTTTTTGATACAAAGTATATTCTGGATTAAACCTGTATAAATGGTTAAGGAATGGGTGGTGGTGCATTTCGCTTCATGTGCCTTATCTTGATAGATCTAGGCGAGATGGCGGGATTGCCAAGGAGTAGTTTAAACGGGGGGAAGAAGCGCCCCTCATGGTGAGGGGCGTGTTGATGTGTTGCTTATAGTTTGGCCAGTTCAGCGACACCGTTGCAGACGTCATAGACCATTGCCACCAGCTTGAGGCGGTTTTGGCGCAGAGCGGGGTCGTCCGCCATCACCATGACATCGGTGAAGAAGTCGTCAACTGGCTGGCGTAGTCCAGCTAATTGGTTGAGTGCATCACTATAGCGCTCGGCGGCTTGAACATTGGCTGTAACGTCGGTCAATGCAGTGTGCAGCGCGATTTCTGCTGGATCTTCAAGTTTTGCGGTATCGATGGGGCCTTCGCCCATTTCATCGGCATTCTTGCGCAAAATATTGCCTGCGCGTTTATTGGCTTCGGCCAAGCTACTCGCTGCTTCAGTTTGCGAGAATGCCGCCACTGCTTTAATGCGTTGATCAATATCAACCGGGCGGGTGACGCCTTTACTGAGCACCGCATCGACCACTGAGCGGCTGATGCCTTGGTCGGCGTAATAGCCAGTCAATCTTTCGAGAACATAGGGCAACGCGTCCATGGCGGCGTCAGCATTGCCCAGCTTGACCGCGTGGGTCGAGGCTGATTCGCGCAGCAGATCTTCGATGTCTAAGTCGAGGTTGCCTTCAATCAATGTACGCAACAAGCCGAGCGAGTTACGGCGCAGGGCAAAGGGGTCTTTGGTGCCAGTTGGTTTCTGGCCGATGGCAAAGATACCGGCGAGCGTGTCGATCTTGTCGGCAATCGCCAAGCACTGCGCCACTGCGCCTTTAGCGATTTCTGTGCCTGCTTGTTTGGGCCAGTATTGTTGCTCGAGGGCCTCAGCGACGGCGATCGATTCGCCTTCACCGTGCAGATAGTACTTGCCCGCTATCCCTTGTAGCTCGGGGAATTCGTAGACCATCTCGGTGAGCAAATCGCATTTGGCCATCCACGCGGCGCGCTCGACCAGCACATTGTCGACGCCGAGCTGCTGGGCGATGTGGCGCGTCATGCGCACAAGACGTTCGGTCTTGTCATACAGCGTGCCAAGCTTCTCTTGGAAAACGACTTTGCGCAGTCCTTCTAGCTGATGTGCCAGTGGTTTTTTACGGTCTTGATCCCAAAAGAATTTGGCATCAGCGAGTCGCGGCGTGACGACGCGCTCATTGCCCAATCGCACCTGTTCTTCGTCTTCGCTTTCGATGTTGGCGATGGTGATAAAGCCGTTGTAGAGGCTGCCATCTGCATTGAAGAGCGGGAAATAGCGCTGATTGTCCTGCATGGTTTGGATCAGCGTTTCTTTGGGGACAGTGAGGAATGACTCGTCGAAATGGCCACTAACCGCGACTGGCCATTCGACCAAGCAGTTGATTTCGTCGATTAAATCATCGTCCATTTTTGGCGTGACGCCAAGCGTTTGCGCGGCTTTTTCTGCGGCGATCACCACGGCTTGGCGGCGGGCGTGCATATCGGCGATGACATAAGCGCCTGATAGCACTTCGGCGTAATTGTCAGCCGATTCGAGCTCGATCGGCTCAGGCGCATGGAAGCGGTGGCCGAAAGTGATATTGGCCGCTTTAAGGCCAAGTAGCGTAACGTCGATGACGCGGCTGCCGTGCATGGCGATGAGCCAGCGCACGGGGCGCAAGAATCCATGATCATGGCTGGCCCAGCGCATGCGTTTGGGCAGTGGCATGCTGTCGATGACTTGCGGCAGAGCGCTGGCGAGGACTTGATCGAGGGTTTGGCCGGGCACGGTGCTGCGATGAACCAGCCAAGCGCCTTTGTCGGTTTCTAAGGTTTCGAGTTGTGAAAACTCCACGCCACAGGAGGCGGCAAATCCTAGCGCTGCTTTGCTTGGGTTGCCTTCGCCGTCGTACGCCGCCTGCACCGCAGGGCCCCGACGCTCGCTTTGACGCTCTGGCGTCTTTTCGCCGACGTTATGTAGGCTACAGGCAATGCGCCGTGGAGTGGCGTATAAGGTGACGTCACCCACGCTGAGGCCGGCGTCTGTTAACTGCTGACGTAAGGTGTCGCCAAGGTATTGCACCATGGCTTGCAATGGGCCTGCTGGTAGGTCTTCGCAGCCTAGTTCGATGAGCAATGTATTCATTGTGCGCCCTCCTTGTTACAGAGCGGGAAGCCCAGTCGCTCGCGTGATTCGAAATAGGCTTGTGCCACTTTGCGGGCCATGGTGCGCACGCGCAAGATAAAGCGTTGGCGCTCGGTGACCGAGATGGCTCGACGCGCATCGAGGAGATTGAAAGTGTGAGAGCCGCGCAAGACTTGCTCATAGGCAGGCAATGGCAGCTGTGCTTCGACGAGCTTGTCGCATTCTTGTTCGCAGACATCGAAGGTGTGGAACAACTCCTCGACGTTGGCGTGCTCGAAGTTGTAGGCGGATTGTTCGACTTCGTTTTGGTGGAAGACATCGCCGTACGTTACGACACCAGCGGGGGTGTTGGCCCAGACCAAATCGTAGATCGATTCTTTCTGCTGGATATACATCGCCAAGCGCTCGATGCCATAAGCTAATTCACCGAGCACCGGCTTGCACTCTAGGCCGCCACACTGCTGAAAATAAGTGTACTGCGTGACTTCCATGCCGTTGAGCCAGACTTCCCAGCCCAGTCCCCACGCGCCAAGAGTTGGGGATTCCCAGTTGTCCTCGACAAAGCGGATGTCGTG
>JABXHR010000097.1 GCA_013373515.1 Gammaproteobacteria bacterium
CAAGCGGGGCGACATCGACGGCGCAGTGGCCAGCTCAGAAGCCTCTGCTGAGCGACTTAAGTCGCACGGCATTCAGGTACTCAATCTCAATGCGGCGGGCACGTTGCCAATTTATATCGACGGTGCAGACGAGACCACCGAGAACCGCCACTTGATTAAGGGTGGTGGCGCAGCCTTAACCCGTGAGAAAATCACCGCAGCGGCCAGCGAAAAATTCGTCTGCATTGCCGATGACTCTAAGAAGGTTGATGTACTTGGCCGCTTTCCGTTGCCCATCGAAGTGATTCCGATGGCACGCAGTTACGTTGCGCGCCAGCTGGTGCTGCGCGGCGGACAGCCTGAATGGCGTCAGGGCGTCACTACCGACAACGGTGGCGAAATTTTGGATGTTTATAACCTCGACATCCTCGATCCAATTGCGATGGAGCGTGAACTCAATCAACTTGCAGGGGTGATTACCGTTGGGTTGTTTGCCATTCGTCCAGCAGATGTGGTGCTATTGGCGTCGAATCAAGGTGTCATCAAGCTTTAAAAAAAATACCCGGTGCAATGCACCGGGCAATTAAAGCGTCAACTCATCTTGAGTTTCATGTGGGCTAGGAACAAGGGAAAACCTAACCTACGATTTAAGTCTATGACTAAATTGTTCAGCTTTCAGAACTCATGATCAGGACTGAGAGTTTGGACACAGTTTATTTTGCGTGAACCACCGCCACCACCGTGACTAGCCCCCAATGCAAAGGCAATAGCATAGTCGATTCGGGAACCGCCGAATAAGTCGCTGCACGTTTCGACAAAAACGAGATTTGCTCAGGTACAGCGGATTGTGGAGCAAAGGACGAGTCCTTTTCAATTGTCTGACACTCGGCAATCCAACGCCGCACTAGTGAATCTCGCAAAGCCGCTTCGGGCCGGGCTTTGAGGGGGCGGCTCCGTCACACTGAGCGTTCGGCCGCCTGGCGGCCGACTCACTTTAAATGGGAACGCGCATGCTAGCGCATCCTTATGCAGCTAGAATCTCCTAGCTCAGCACGCTGGACGGCCAGCCCCGTCAGTTCTCCCGCGAAACGAACTGGGACTTGCTTAGAGGTTCCTTCGTTAACTGCTTTGTGTTTGCAGCATTCGCTGCATTTTGCTGATTCGAGTCACCACGCTTTGCGAGCGAGTCCAATCGTCGCGCAACCGCGCCAAAATCTGGCTGCGGGTATCCTCGCGCATATCCAAGTGATCTAAGATCAGGGGCACAGGCTCTTCGTCGATGGTCAGGATAATTTCCTGTACCGGCAGAGGACTGAACTCCAAGTCCTTGGCCATCACCAGCGCTTGTTCGTATAAATCGCGCCGATATGCCCAAGCATCTGCGTAGGTATCCAATGAGTCGATCAACACCTGATACTCATCGACATTAGTGGCGCTTTGAGTCAGAAGGTCGAGCTCTTCAATAAAGTCTTCAAACACGTTAGGCGATTGCATCACCAACTGACGCGCGCGATCGGTGATAAACAATCGCTGTGCATTGTAGATGGTGGCGATGGTTTGCACGCGTCGACCATCGGCCGCTGGGCGGTATTCCATCGTGTAAATCCACGCCCAAAAACCCAACAATGCCAGCGCCGCCATTGCCGCGGCGCCGCCAAGCAAAATACCAAAGGCTGTCAACCATTCGCGCCATCCTTTGAGCCGAAAGCGCTTCTTAACCGGGGCATTTTCCTCTACGACTGCCTGCTCGGTCACTTCATCGGGGGCATCAACCTCCACCGCAATTGGCTCGGGTAACGGCACTCGAAAGTCCCAATTTTGCAGCGACGCGCCTTGGTGCCGGTGGCCATGCTTAGCGAGCGCGGTGCTCCACTCGTGTACTTCGGTTTCTAGCTGCTCGAACGCACTGCGTTGATCCTTTTTGGCCGGCGACGGCATGGTCGCCTCTGCAGAAAACTGTCCCGCGGTGTCACATTGTGCTTTGCGCCACTTAGCCAGCAGCTCCCGCAAACGCAACAGCACGTCTTCATCTTCGCCGCCTTCAAACTCGATTTCATCGAGCCATTGGTTTAATTCGCCTTCTTGCTCGGTGTAAAACAGACAGAGGAAATAAACATCTGGTGCGCGCTTGAGCACCAAATCTGTATCCGCTGCGAAGTGGTCTATTGTGAAGGCGGGCTTGATAACCAGCTGTTTGCCGTCTGCCGTATTGAGCGCGGTTTGGAAAATCTCAAGATGGGGCTGCAATTCGGCCTGAAACAACCGCCGCACCACATTGCCCAGTACCTTGGCATCGCCGCGCAATAGCTCCGCCGTCCCCATCGGCAACCACGCTTGCGCGGTGGCAGACGACTCGAACAATGGATCTGCGCGGTAACCAATATGACTGGCCAGATTAAATTTGGGCATCGACAACTTCAAAACTCAGAGTTAGGCAATTTATCGACGCGAGACGCTCAGAGTTAAATTTACGGCCCGCCGATTGCGCGAGACCGAATAAAACGATACAACACAGGTTTACTTGTCGACAGACCTCAATATGACGCCAACCGAACTCTTGCAAACCTATTACCGCGCCTTCAATCAACAGGATTTGACCCTTTTTCTCTCCACATTGAGCGACGACGTAGTACATGACGTCAACGAAGGCGGACGTCATCACGGCAAAGCGCCCTTCGAGGCATTCTGGGCAACGATGGCACGCTGTTATCAAGAGGAAATTGTCGATATCGAGATCATGTTCAACGCCGACCAAAACCGCGCGGCCGTCGAGTACCGGGTGCTTGGCAAGTATCTGGCCACCGATGAGGGACTACCCGAAGCCAATGGCCAAACCTACGACCTTCCCGGCGGCGCGTTTTTTGAGATCCAAGACGGGCACATTACCCGTATCAGCAATTACTACAACCTCAATGCGTGGCTGCAGCAAATCGCCTAGCGCTTTTTGGCCTTTTGCAGTGCAGCCAACGTCCGAGCAGGTCGTTTAGCTTTTTTGCCGCTGCCATCATCACGCGGCGGTAATCCGGTGTGCTGGGTGAGAATGCGCTGGGCACCGAACTTCTTGCCGCTGCGCATGCCTTCGCCACCTTTGCCAGTGCCTTTGGGCTGGAAGCTCGGGATGAGGTGCTTCTTGCCATTGCCAATTAAGTCGGCGCGGCCCATGTCCTTGAGTGCTTCGCGCAGCATTGGCCAGTTCTCTGGGTCGTGATAGCGCAAAAATGCCTTGTGCAAACGACGCTGCTTGACCTTCTTGACGATCGACACAGGCTCGCCGCCGCGCTTGAGCGTTTTGAGCGGGTTTTTGGTGCTGTGGTACATCGCCGTGGCCAGTGCCATTGGGCTTGGCAAAAACGCTTGCACTTGGTCTGCGCGGAAGCCATTGCGCTTAAGCCATAAAGCCAAGTTCATCATGTCTTCATCGTTGGTGCCCGGGTGCGCCGCGATAAAGTACGGAATCAGGTACTGCTCCTTACCCGCCTCTTTGGAGTACTGTTCAAATAGCCGCTTAAACTCATCGTAGGTGCCGATGCCGGGCTTCATCATCTGATCCAACGGGCCGCGCTCGGTGTGCTCTGGCGCGATTTTGAGATACCCGCCGACGTGATGCGACACCAGCTCTTTGACATAGGCTTTGTCCTTGATGGCAAGGTCATAGCGCAATCCAGAGGCGATCAAAATCTTCTTGATGCCAGGCAAGTCGCGCGCACGGCGATAAAGCTGAATTAAGTCGCTGTGATCGGTGTTGAGGTTGCTACAGATATCGGGAAATACGCAGCTCAGACGACGGCAGTGCTTCTCGATATCGGGCGACTTACACGCTAAGCGATACATATTGGCCGTTGGGCCACCCAAATCGGAAATAATGCCGGTAAAGCCCGGCACCTTGTCGCGAATATCTTCGATTTCGCGGATGATCGAGTCCTCGGAGCGACTCTGAATCACACGCCCCTCGTGCTCAGTAATCGAGCAGAAGGTACACCCCCCAAAACACCCACGCATGATATTGACCGAGAAACGAATCATCTCGTAGGCGGGAATGCGTGCATCACCATACGCCGGATGCGGCACACGCGCATAAGGCAAGTCAAATACCGCGTCCATTTCGGCCGTGCTGAGGGGTATCGGCGGTGGATTGAGCCAAACATCACGATCACCGTGCGCCTGCACGAGCGCACGCGCGTTGCCAGGATTGGTCTCCAAATGCAGCGTACGCGACGCATGCGCATAGAGCATCGGGTCGGCTTTGACTTGCTCAAAAGACGGTAAACGCACCACGGTTTTCTCGCGAGGGTGCTTCGCCTTGGGCACAAATTTCAACACTTGAGCGGTGGGCTCCTGCAGCGCGTCGTTGACTTCTTCGCCGCCATCGGTGTCGCACTGTGGGCCGCTGGTGTCGACATAGGGGCTCGGGATCGGATCGATTTTTCCCGGGGTATCAATGTAGGTGGAGTCGATCTCAGCAAAGCCCTCTGGCAAGCCACGACGCATCACGGCGGTGCCGCGCACATCGATGATTGATTTGATGTCCTCGCCACTGGCAATGCGATGCGCCACTTCAATCAACGCCCGCTCGGCGTTGCCGTAAAGCAGAATATCGGCCTTGGAGTGCGGCAACACGCTGCGGCGTACGGTATCCGACCAATAATCATAATGCGCGATGCGGCGCAAACTGGCCTCAATACCACCAATCACAATGGGCACATCGCCAAAGGCTTCGCGGCAGCGTTGACTGTAGACAATCACCGCGCGATCTGGACGCTTGCCGCCTTCGTCGTTTGGTGTGTAGGCATCGTTGTGGCGGATTTTTTTGTCAGAGGTATAGCGGTTGACCATCGAGTCCATGTTGCCCGACGTGACACCCCAAAACAGATTGGGCTTGCCGAGCGCTTTGAAGGCCTCGGCGCTGTTCCAATCCGGCTGGGCAATAATTCCGACGCGAAAGCCCTGCGCCTCTAACGTGCGCCCAATCACCGCCATGCCGAAAGACGGATGATCGACGTAAGCATCACCGGTCACCAAAATGATGTCGCAGCTATCCCAGCCGAGCTGATCCATTTCCGCACGGGACATGGGTAAAAACGGTGCAGTGCCAAAACGCTGCGCCCAATAGGGCTTATACGAGAAGATCGGTTTTGCGGTATTCATCGCGATAGTGTATGCCAACGACGGTTGAGAGACTGTTATTTCATAGGCTTAGGCCATCGGACATTGTAGTGCTTTTGATTTACATATTCAGCGTAATCAGCACGCCAAACCGTAAAAAGACCATAGCTTAGCGTTCACAGACGGGCGCACAAACCAACCATGAAAATAAAGAGACAACGCAGCAGGCAGCGCCGATTGCACTGCCCGTTCGCCTGAGGGATTAGGCTTTAGAGGTAAAACGCAAGTAAGGGAGAACTTTGTTGAGATCGCCGTATTTTTCTTCAGCTTGCTCATCGTTCAGGCTCAGCGCCACGATC
>JABXHR010000047.1 GCA_013373515.1 Gammaproteobacteria bacterium
CCTCTAGACCAGCAAAGTGAAGAGATAACGCTTGCTTATGTTCCACCTGCAGAAGTTACACTTCGCTTGAAACAAGATAAAACTAACCTACTGGATTCGATGCAGGCCTCCATTGAAGCTATCAGAACGCTGTCGTCAATCGATCCTGCCGAAAAGCTTGAAATGCGAGAGGTTCTTACGGCAACCCTCGAGGGGCTATCGTTAGTGCAAGAGCGCTTCAGTCAGTCAGTAGCGGGTATGGGGGCGCGACTCAATGCAATGGAATCGGCAGAATTCAGTAACCTCGACTTCAAATTACTAACTGAGGGTACACTATCCGCTGTTGAGGATCTGGATTACGCTGCGGCGGCCACAGAACTATCCAAGCGTCAATTGGCGCTGGAAGCTGCTTACGCAAGTTTTGCAAAAATCCAAGGTTTGAGTCTGTTCAACTACATCAACTGATCGTATCCAGTAAAAGGCTTACTGGTTGTCGCCGTAGGCCTTTCTCATTTTATCGCCTCTCTGAAGTTTGCTGCGCTCATCGAGCAGTTTTTTCTGCTCCTCGGTCAGGCTTTGCTGAAGCTGCTCATTAAGCGTTCGTGATTCTAAAAGTAGCATTTCAGTGCGTTCATTGTTGCCGCTAACCTGAGTGTGGGTCTCGAGCTCAGAGAGCACCTGCTCCCGTAATCTGAGTGTCTCGTAGAAGGAGCTCAGCTCTCCTTCTTGCGCCTGCTCTATCAATGTTCTGGTTAAGCTGTGTATAGATGCAGCTAGTTCCTCGCTGGTTTTCATCAGTGACCTCTTGAATTAGATTCTTAGAGATTAGTTTGAATTGCTGCAAAAAGCAGACTTTTGTCGAGCTATCTGGGTTTTTGGTGTTTATATCTAGGCAGAAGTGACTTATCTGTACTTTGTAACTCAGTGAAATTTATATTCAAATTTTTATTAAAGGTATTTTTCGCCGTGCCGTTAACTTCTCTACACAGCGATAACTAAGGTGTTGTGTTCTTTCAAGAAGACAATATTAAAGGCGCCTACCGCGCTAGAATATGAGGAGTAAATCTCATGGCAATGGTAATCAACACGAACGTTGCATCACTCAACGCTCAGCGAAACCTAACTCTTTCGCAAAACGACATGAGCACCGCGATGGAGCGCCTCTCCAGCGGTAAGCGTATCAATACTGCCGGCGACGACGCTGCAGGTTTGGCAATCAGCAACCGCCTCACTTCGCAGGTGCGTGGTCTTAACCAGGCTATCCGTAACGCAAACGACGGTATCTCTCTAATCCAGACCGCTGAAGGCGCGCTAGATGAGACAACGAACATCCTACAGCGTATGCGTGAGCTGGCAATTCAGTCTGCCAACGGTATCTACTCGGATGCAAACCGTTCTACCCTTCAGGCCGAGGTAGAACAGCTTATTCTTGAGATGGATCGTATTTCCGCTACTACCACCTTCAACGGCCTGAATATCCTTGATGGTACATTGGGGTCGATTGACCTTCAGGCAGGTGCTACAGCCAACGAACTCATTTCCTTTTCCATAGGTGCAACCGACAGTAACACTCTGGGACTAGGTGGCGTCACAAGCGACCTCAACGGTGATCGGATCTCGTCATCTTTATCGTTTGATGATGGTGATATCGTAGTGAATGGAGTTGGTCTGAGCGGCTTCGATATCGCTACTGATAACCTAGAGGACCTGTTTGCAAACATAAACGAATCTGTGGCAGGGGTTACTGCTGCTGGTTTCAATGTTGTTTCTTCCGAGGGTGTTGGGACTGGTGTTCTAAGTTCCAACGATACATTGCGAATCACCGTGGCCTCTATAGACGGTCAGCCGAGTGTAAATTACGACATCACCTCGACCAACAATCTGGATGAGCTTGTAGCGGCGATCAACGAGGCAACCGGAGGTAAAGTTGAAGCTTCGGTAGGCGACAGCGGTAATTTAGTGTTGTCAAACTCTACGGGTGGGGCAATAACTCTGACACTCGATGCCGACGGGACCCCTGGATTTAGCGCTGCAAGTGAAGCGAACAGTACACTAGCGGCGGTTACCGGCTTGACAGCTGCTAACGCTACCACCTACATGGGGAGTATAGCTCTTACTTCTGATGATGGCTCTGCGATAGAGATCGTTGCGGGTGCCAATGGCACTAAAACGGATCTCAATAATCTTGGTTTTCAGGTAATTGCTGAGGGCAGCGTAACCGGCGGTGGACTGTCGTCCGGAAACCAGACTACCGCGCTATCATCCGGAGATCTTACGATCAATGGAGTGGCAATCCCAACTACCGACACAGATAGCTTGCTTGGTAAGATCGAAGCCATTAATTCTGTCACTGACGAGACCGGTGTAACTGCCTCGGCAGGTGCGGCCGAGTCGTACGCCGCTGATTTAAGTTCTCAGGTTGTTGAACTAACGGCGAGCGTCTCGTTCACGGCTCCCGATGTAAGCTTTGCAAATATTGTTGGTTCTTCCGCGCTGAGCGTTGATGGTTTTGGTGGTACAGATTCTATCGCTATTGATATTACTGACGGTAACGGAACCTACACAGTTACGGTTGTTGAGGGCACAGACTTTACCGTTGGCAGTGAGGAAGAATTTGTTGCATCAATTAATGCTGCAATTTTAGCCGACGATGTCAATAATCAGGCGATAGCCTACATTGACGATAACGGTGCTCTGGCGTTCAGAAATGAAACGTCGGCAACTTTATCGATCGATGGTGTTACGTACAGCGGCACCGCGGGTGTGTTAGATGCCGCAACGGGTCTAGCTCTTGAGGGGTCGGGTACAACGAATTTAACAAATACCGCCGATAGAGGTCTGAACATTAACGGTATTGATGTTAGTGTCGCTGACGGGGTTGATGGCATTATATCCTCATCAGAGCTAGTAACTGCGATAAATGCAGCTAGTGCCAATACAGGTGTTACCGCATACATCGATGATTCAGACCAATTACACCTGTATTCTGATTCTTCGATTACTCTGGATGAACTGTCCACTGGTGGTGATTTGTTATCCCGATTGGCGATGCAAGACTCTAACGGTAGCGCAGTAGTTGCTGGAACAGCAGAGCAGACTACCGCAGCGTCAGCCATTCCTGCCGGTACGCCAGGTGCTGATGTGGGGTCTATCAAAATAAATGGTACTGAGGTCTCAGACATAGACTTCAACGCTGGGATAGACTCTGTAGTGGCTCAACTCAATGCTGTACAAGGAGACACTGGTGTCCGTGCGAGTATAGATGAAAACGGCCAGTTATTGCTTGACTCATCCAGCCGCATTACTTTCGAGCTGGGGCAAGAGAACGGGCTGGCAACGGCTACTGCTCTTGGGATCAATTTCACTCTCAGCGCGAATGTTTACGGATCGGTTACAGTCGACCCTTCAGTTACTCTGACATCCGTAAATCCTGCTCAGGCAATCTCTATTGATGTCACCGCAAATGGCGCTACAGCTACAGGTTTGAAGGATTTAAATACTGATCTATCATCGTTAGTAAATGGGACAGCACTATCTTCTATAAACATAGGTACTGCTGCAGGAGCCCAAAATGCGATTGGCGCTCTTGATAATGCGCTAGAGCAGATCAACGATATCCGAAGTGAACTTGGTGCGATTAATAACCGTCTTGATTTCACTATCAACAATCTGTCAAGTGTCTCAGAAAACGCTGCGGCGTCACGTTCTCGAGTAATGGATGCTGACTTTGCCGCAGAGTCTGCCGCACTGTCGCGTGCACAGGTACTGCAGCAGGCAGGTACGGCAATGTTGGCCCAGGCAAACGCCCAGCCACAGCAGGTGCTGTCACTCCTCCAGTAATGGGGAGTTGACGACCTTAACCAACGATAGCCGGCTCCTTGTAGCCGGCTTTATCACTGGAGGTGAGTCATGAGTATTGAAGCCGGAGTAGCTGCGAGTCTAGCAGCGCAGGTACAGCCTCAAACAAGCGATATCAACAAAGCACAACAGCAGGTTCAGGCGCAGCAAGACGTAGCTGCGCAACAAACCGATCCGGCTGAAATGGGCGCGCGAATCGAACGTTCTATAGACACCTTGAATGATCTAATGGCCAAGGGGCAGCGGTCGCTGAACTTTAGCGTGGATAATAGCTCTGACCAGGTGGTTGTGCGTGTTGTTGATACCAGCACCGATGAGGTGATTCGTCAGATACCGAATGAAGAGTCAATCCGCTTGGCTGAGTACATCGATGGTCTGGTAGGGGTTATCTTCAACAAGAACGCTTGATACATCGCTATTCGTTGGGCGGTGTATAGTTACTGAGGTGGAACATGGTTAACGTGATTAGCTCTCTGGGCGCGGGCTCGGGTATTGATACCCAAAGCCTAGTCTCTCAATTAGTTGCAGCCGAGAGGGCGCCAACCGAGCAACGCCTAGATACACGTGAAACCAAGCTTGACGCGCAGATTAGTGCTTACGGCACCCTCAAAAGCGCCCTCTCTGAGTTCCAAGGTATTTTGAGCCCCTTGGGTAATCGAGATACCTTCGATGCCCGCAGTGTTGTCTTTCCTGACACTGATCTAATAACGGCAAATGCCCTGAATGCTGGCGCCCAGGCGGGTACCTATCAGGTGGAAGTTGTTGATGTAGCTTCTTCGCATTCACTGGCGATGGCTACTACATCAGACCCGCAGGCTGCATTGAGCCTATCAGGCACTCTTGCAATCAACTTTGGTGACTGGACGTACGTCGGCGATGACCCAACGGGAGCACCGCAAAGCTTTGCCGTAAACGCAAAAAGAACCGCACTATCAATTGAAGTAAGCGCAACGGATACGCTGGAGTCAATTGCTGAAAAAATCAACGATAACGAAGAGGGTCTGCAAGCGAGCGTGCTGAATGTGGACGGACAATACCAGCTGCTGCTAACGGCCCCATCCGGTGCTTCGAATGCGCTTGAGATTACCGCTACGGGCGACGCAGGACTCTCCATTTTTGAGTTCAATGTGGGTCAGTTTGCTTCTGTGACTCAAACACAAGCGGCCAGTGATGCCCATATTCGCGTTAACGGTTTGAATGTCTACCGTGACTCGAATGAGCTAGAGGACGTTATAACTGGCTTTAACTTTACGCTCAACAAGGCGGAAGAGGGTACTAAACTCACCTTTACCATCGAGGCGGATAAAGATACGTCAAAACAGGCGGTTAGAGACTTTGTTGATGCGTACAACGTGCTCTATGAAGCTTCCAAGAATCTTACGGGTTATTCAACGGACGAGGAGAATAATCGAGTTCGGGGAGACTTAGCTACAGACGGCAGCGCTAAAGCGATTATTAGCCAACTCCGTGCGCTGGTAACAACTCCTGTTGGTGGAATAGACACCACATTCAATACGCTTTCGGCCGTAGGTATTAAAACAAACCGAGATGGCTCACTGGCAATCGACGAGACCACTTTTGATAGCGCGTTTAGCAGTAACTTCGATAAAGTGGCGTCGCTCTTTTCACGTTCAACCTCATCAGACAACACCTATGTGGACGTTGGAGTTGGATCGGCTGTAAGAAATGCTACGAGTGGCAGCTATTCACTTAACATAACAGCTGACCCTTCACAGGGATCCATCACAGGTTCGGACATAAGCACACTGGACTTCGGTACTTTCATTGCCACTGCAGACCATAATTTCAAAATCAAAGTGGATGGTATCGAAAGCGAGTCTATTACGCTGTCGGGCAGTTTTACTGATGGCGACGATTTGGCGAACACACTGCAAACCTTAATCAACGGTGATGCTAATATCGCCGCCACCGGCGCACGCGTTGATGTGAGTTTTGTGGGCGGTCAGCTATTTTTTGAATCGCGAAGTTTTGGTGACAGTTCCAAGATTAGTTTTACTGAGGAGGGTACCTCCCTCGCAGATATTGGTTTATCAACGGCTCTAGTGGGCACGGCGGGCACCGATGTAGCCGGCACCATAGATGGTGTTGCTGGCTTTGGAACTGGTGAGGTGTTGTTGCCGGATTTGGACAGCCAAGCTTACGGTTTAAATTTTACCGTTCGGGAAGGTGCATCGGCAGTCGGGGCTTCGACATTCAGTTTCTCCCGCGGCTTCGCGGGTGAGTTAAACAACATGATCGCAGATTTTTTGGCCTCCTCGGGACCTATTTCAAGTCGTGAGCAGTCACTACGCGATCAGCTAGACGATGTATCCGAAGATCGTGAGTCACTAGAGCGGCGAATGGAAAGATATGAAGAGCGGATAAGTGCTCAATTCTTCGCGATGGAAAGGATTATCAGTAGTCTCAACTCTACCGGCAGTGCGTTGGACGGCATACTCGACCGTTTACCATTCACTGCAAGTAAAAACTAATTTAGCGGGTCATGGTATTTATGATGAAAGGGATAAACGAGTACAAACAGGTTGATACCAGTGCATCGGTGCAGACTGCGACACCTCATCAACTTATAGCGATGCTCTACCGTGGTGTGCTGGAATCGCTTGCGCGAGCTGAGGGTGCCATGGAGCGCAAAGATATTCAGGCGCGTACTCAGCAGATCAACAAAGCGTTGGAGATCATCGGTAATCTGCGTGGCACACTGGATCAGGAGAAGGGCGGTGAAGTCGCGCAATCTCTTGAAACGTTTTACGCAGCTGCGACGGCCCAACTGCTTGCTGCAAATCGTGACAACGATATCGAGCGGGTTCAGAACCTACGCAAAGAGTTTGTTGATATGGCTGAGGCTTGGTCGCAGATACCCGTTGAATTACATGAAATGGGAGCGCGCTAGTAAGCGCGAGGCCTCTGGTAAAGCGGCATGTCTCTCTCCATCAATACCAATCTAGTTTCGCTGACAGCGCAGCGTCACTTAGGTATTGCGGCCAATCTGACTGGCCAGGCAATGGAGCGTCTCTCATCGGGTCAGCGGATTAACTCAGCCGGAGATGATGCGGCTGGTCTAGCCATCAGCAACCGCCTAACATCTCAGGTGCGAGGCTTAAACCAAGCAATTCGCAATGCTAATGATGGTATCTCCATGTTGCAGGTTGCCGAGGGGGCCTTGGGTGAGACGACCGCAATCTTGCAGCGAATGCGAGAGCTGAGTATTCAGTCTGCCTCCGGCATCTACTCAGATAGCGACCGAGCTACGTTGAATGCCGAATATACTCAGCTTAAAGCGGAGATCGACCGCATAGCGGCCAACACGCGTTTCAATGACCTCAACTTGCTTGACGGTAGTGCCTCGGGTGTTTCGCTTCAGGTGGGCGCCGTGGATAACCAAACGATCGATTTCAAGTTGCTCTCAACTCAAGCATCTGAACTTGGGTTGAGTAATTCTCCGACCGGATTTATTGGAGATGAGATAGGTCTCAGCGCAAGTACAGGCCTATTGTCGGGCGATTTGAGTAATCGAATTGCCATCAATGGGACCTCGTTAACAGGGGTTAACGAAGGGTCCTCGTTACAAGATCTCTTACACGCTATCAATACGCAGATCGACGGCGTCGAAGCCAGTTCGGTCATTCAAGCGCGTGCTACGCTGCAAGGCAACGGTATTCTGAGCGGCGCAGACACACTACAGATAAATGTCGCAGACCTTTATGGCGGTCTGCAGACCTACATATTAAGCAATACCGACTCACTGCAAGGGCTCGCTGATGCGATTACCGAAAATACTGGCGGGCGCCTGCGGGCTGCAGTAAACGACAACGGCTACTTGGAGATTGTGAGTGACTCAGTTGCCTCGATGCTGTTTTCAGATTCAACTGGGGGAATCGCAAGTGGCTTCGAGACAAGTGGTGCCTTGGACGAGGGTATTGCTAATATCGTGACCTCTTTGACCAGCTATTGGTTAGGACAATCGCAAGACTTAATAAGTGCTCAACTAGGTTTAGAGTTTACCGCCCCCGATAATTTAACCCTGAACCTATTTACGGATGCCCCCTCGGGAAATTTAGCTTCGATTAGCTGGACCCAAGTAGACGGTAATGGCGAAGCCACAAACCTAACTCTCAATATTGATCTTGCAGACTATGGTGATATCACAACACCCGACGGCATAGCAGATATCGGCTACAGTCTAGAGCGAGTTATTTTACATGAGATGGTACACGCCGCGATGGCAGTGAATATCGATTTGACTGGCAAGCAAGGAGACGGGCTGAGTGTGACAGACGAGCCTCCCCTTCCCGGATGGTTTACCGAGGGTATCGCTGAATTAATGCACGGTGCAGATGATACGCTCGTTCGATACTATCAAGCCGGCTTTATTGATTCCTCCACTGAGCTTAACACGCTATTTATTGAAGCGAAGGATCATGGGTCTCCCAGTGCTGCCGCGTACTCAGCGGGTTATCTTGCTACAAAAATGTTACACGATGATATGGTCGCTAATAGCAGCGGGATCGACGAACTCATCGATATACTTGAGGTCAACAGCGATCTAGACGCTGCAATTCAGACCCTAAACTCGGAGGGGAAAACGGATTTTGCTGATCTGGCTACTTTTGAAACATACTTTGAGACGAACGGTTTCGCTTACCTAACCGGTACCTTGACTGCCATCAACGGGAACGCCGGTAGCAGTCGGTTAAATGTCAATTTGGCGGGTACTGCAGATAATGAGGCTGCTACAGATACCGGTTCAATATTTGGCTCTGATTACGGTGGAGCAGCACGTACAGCGTCAGGTAGCAACTCGGTTTTAGATAACGACAATACAGCTACGTCGAACCCGCTTACTTCAGCCCTCAACTTTATTGTTCCTGACGATTACAGCGGTGATTTTTACTCAACGACGGCGCGCCTTGTTCTTGAGTCAGACGCTCCGCTCTCCGTTGCTTCAACGTCGTTCGGGTCCGACAACGACTTGGCGCGTCTTGGTCTCTCTGCGCTGGAGTCAGACTCTCAATTCACCGGTGCTGCGCTTGATGCTGATGATCAAAATGCGGCACTAGTCGCAGGCGAACTGGTTATCAATGGTATTTCGGTCGATGCGGTAATAGCCAACGAGGGATTGATGGCAAAAGTGGACGCTATCAATGCGGTTTCTGATGAAACCGGTGTTGCCGCTTCGGTAACTGCTTACGGGAGTTTCAGATTAACTGAGGATCTGGGAACCGAATACTTCTCTCAAGCCGGTTTACCGCTCGCAGCGGATGCTGTTGTCGGTATCAATGGTATCGGAATTCAACTCCTTGATGGGGATGACGCCTCAGCCGTTGCCGGCCGTATAAATACACTATCAAACTACCATGGTGCTACTGCGTATGCAGACGACTCTGGGCGACTCCACATCTTTTCTGATAGCGTTCTCAATCTTGCAGGCGCAGCTTTTGCGAGTTTGAACTTTGCAGCAGCCGTTGCTCAATCCGGTTCGCTAAAGCTCAATGGTCAGGAGATCAGCTTAAGTGATATTTCAAATTCCTCCACAATTGTAGATGAGATCAATCAATCCTCTGGTATGAGCGGTGTAACTGCGTCGATTGACAATCAGGGGCAGCTCGTCTTGGAGGGTACCAGTGCAGTTCAGATCGCGCTGGGTGCAACAAACGGACTTAAAACGCTCGACGCTCTGGGTATCAGTTTTGGTCTGTCTGGCGATGAGAATCTCACAGATACCGATGCAGACAACAATTTTGGTGATGAAGTTTATACACTTAAGAGCCGAATTCACCTGCGTTCGATATACGATGAGCGCTTTACCGTAAGTACGACTGCAGCTGCAAGAAGCTCAACCGGACTTAGTGACCTCAACGCCTTCGAAATTTCCGGTCTAGGTGGCGTGCTTGCCCAACAAGGTATAGCTACGCAGAGCAGCGCTCAGCGATCGATAAGTGTCATAGATAATGCCCTAGAGCAGATTAACAACACGCTTTCTGATATCGGTGCTGCAATAAATCGACTGGACTTTACGGTTAACAATTTAAGTAGTATTAGCTTGAACTCTGCGAGTGCTCGTTCGCGGATTATGGATGCGGACTTCGCGGCTGAGTCATCGATGTTGAGCCGTGCGCAGATATTACAGCGAGCCTCTGCAGCCATGCTGGCTCAAGCAAATGCACAGCCCGCTCAAGTACTGAATTTACTGCGCTAAAAACTAGAAGCTGCCTGTTTGGAGTGACGATCAATTGCAAACTGCAAGAGTCATAGTCCACACGGCCTAACACTCAAAGCCTGCAAAACCTTGCATAGATCTACGCCAAATTAACTAACCATGGGTGGATCTTAAGGGATAAGCCTTCTAAGTAGGTGTTATGCCAAAAGTTTGACACTTTGGCTCTGTTTGTCTAACGTTGACAGAAATTTGTCACTTTTGGTTTTGATCCGATGTCCACCTTGCCTGGCGATCTTCTTATTATTGATGATGATGCGTCTCGCCTGACGCGGTTGAAAGCTTGCGCGGATTTTATTGGCGTTCCCGCCCAGGCCTATGATTTTGTCACCTGGTTACAGCAAGCCAAGGGTGCCGATCTTTCCAGAGTGGCGCTTGTCTGCCTTGGGGAAAGTAACCTACCCCTCGCCCTCAGCAAACTGCTGGCGCAGTTTAATCTTGATGGTCGCGATATCCCTAAAGTGCTGTTGGTGGAATGGCCTGAACTTAATAGCGAGCAGTACGCCAGCTCTCATGTGCTAGGACAGCTTGCTGAGCCTTTCAGCATGGCGGACCTGCTGGATCGTCTCCATCAGGCGCAGCGGCTATTGAGTGAGCTGGTAACCAAACCAGTGATGGCTGATTTCGATGGGTTTGTGGGGCGCTCCGCTCCGATAGAGCAGATTCGACAGCTAATGACTCAGGTAGCGCCGCGCGACATTTCAGTAATGATTACGGGCGAGTCTGGAACTGGCAAAGAGGTGGTTGCGCGCTGTCTGCACA
>JABXHR010000050.1 GCA_013373515.1 Gammaproteobacteria bacterium
CTGTTCTAGTGATGCGCGACACTACGGAGCGGCCTGAAGCTGTTGACGCTGGTACAGTTAGATTAGTCGGGACAAACAAGAGCGCCATTGTCAGTGAGTTGGAGAATTTATTGGCCAATCAAAGCGCTTATGACGCAATGAGTCGTGCGCATAACCCGTATGGTGATGGCATGGCATCTAGCCGCATTTGCGAAATACTTTCTAAATAGTTTTTAAACTAAGATTCAATATTCATATAGGTCTTTTAATGTCATTCGAAACAATTTCTGTAGTTGGACTCGGTTATATCGGTCTACCTACTGCCGCAATGTTTGCTTCCCGTAAGAAACGAGTTATCGGTTTGGATGTGAATCAGCATGCAGTGGACACAATTAACCGTGGTGAAATACACATCGTTGAGCCTGAACTTGATGTCTTAGTGCATGCAGCAGTAACGGAAGGCTTCCTTCGTGCTACAACGGTCGCAGAGGCCGCTGATGCATTCTTAATTGCTGTTCCTACACCGTTCAAAAAGGAAAGTATTGAGATACCAGAACCTGATCTTTCCTACATCCAGGCTGCTGCAACTGCGATAGCCCCAGTACTAAAAAAGGGGGATTTAGTTATACTTGAGTCTACATCGCCCGTCGGAGCCACTGAGCAGCTGGCTGAGTGGTTAGGCGAATTACGCCCAGATTTGTCGTTTCCTCAGATGAAGGGGTGCGATGCCGACGTAAACGTCGCGCATTGTCCTGAGCGAGTCCTGCCTGGCCACGTAGTAAGAGAGTTAGTTGAAAACGATCGTGTAATTGGTGGCATGAGCTCTACTTGCTCAGAACGAGCGATTGAGTTGTATAAGTGTTTCGTCAAAGGTGAATGTGTCATCACAAATGCACGAACGGCAGAGATGGCGAAATTGACTGAAAACTCGTGCAGGGATGTTCAAATCGCGTTTGCAAATGAACTTTCGATCATTTGCGATAAGCTGGACATAGATGTATGGGAGTTAATTTCACTAGCTAACAGACATCCACGGATTAATATTTTGCAACCGGGCCCAGGTGTAGGTGGCCATTGTATCGCTGTAGATCCATGGTTTATTGTAAGCCAGTGTCCGAGCTTGGCTAGATTAATTCACACAGCTCGGATCGTAAATAACGAGAAGACTAATTGGGTTATTGATAAGATCAAACAGGTTACTACAGAATGTTTGTTTAACTTTACGAATAAATCTGTAAGGGATATCAGTATTGCCTGCCTTGGGCTTGCATTCAAAGCAAATATTGACGATCTTCGTGAGAGTCCAGCTATGGCAATAGCCAAGAGTGTATTGGAAACGCATGAGGGCCCCATACTCGCTGTTGAACCAAACATAACGCAGCTGCCAAAGGATTTAAAAGGTGTTGAGTTAGTAGAATTGAACGAAGCCATAACGCGGGCCGATGTTATAGTTATCTTAGTTGAACATGTGGAATTTAAAAACTTAGTTATTCCAAATGATAAATACCTGATTGATACAAAGGGTGTCATAGCCTCAAGGTGAATGTTTTGATACTTAAAAAAATATTACGGTCATTTCAATATAGCATGTACGGCTCTGAATCAATAAAGGTTGATTGGGTAAGGGAAAAAAATTTCGGCGACGTACTAAATCCAATATTAATAGAAGGTTTGACCGGAAAAAAAGTGGACCACGTTGTACCAATTTACTATGAAGAACAGTATGTCTCTGCGATCGGTTCAATACTCGATCGATCAAGAAAAAATACCGTAGTCTGGGGTAGTGGATTTATAAAAGAAAGCAGCTCGATCCGAGAGAGGCCACGTAAGATATGTGCAGTACGCGGGCCTGAAACCAGACGAAAGCTAATTGAAATGGGTATCGACTGCCCTGAAATTTACGGTGACCCAGCTCTTTTGTTGCCCCTTGTTTACTCGCCCTCAGTCGATAAAAAATATAAAATCGGTATCGTGGCGCACTATGTTGATCTTGGTAATGAGTGGCTAAGAAAATATACAAAATCGGCGGAAGTTAAAATTATTAATCCGATAAATGCCGACCCGCTACAGGTGGTTAATCAGATACTTGCATGTGAATATATAATATCAAGCTCGTTACACGGATTGATAGTTGCAGACGCATATGGTGTGCCGAATAGGTGGATTGAGCTTTCAAACAGGGTGATCGGCGAAGGTTTCAAATTTAGAGATTACTTTGCTTCGGTCTCTCGTGATTGTCGTTTTCCCGTCAGAATAACGGCAGATACCGACATTGATTCAGTGATAAAAGGACTTGAAATTGAGAGGATTAAATTTAATTCCCGAGATCTTCTTGATGCATCTCCATTCAGGATTATCGTTTAAGTGCTAGACGAAAATTTTATTAAAAGTGTCATCATTATGATGGGTGGCCGTTTTATTGTTGTGTTATTTGGCTTTGTGTCTACGATAATTATATCTAGAGGATTAGGGGTTGAGGGGCAGGGTCATTATACAATTTTAATCTTTACGGCAAATCTTTTGTTCGTAGTATTTAATATGGGTCTTCCGTCAAGTGGTATATACTTTATAGCTAAGAGACAAATTAACAAGCGACTATATCTAATTTCTTATCAAGCTTTGAGTATTTTTGGTGCTGGAATTTATCTTGTTTATATCAGTGTGTATAAAGACGATTATATTGCTGACATAGGCATTTCTGTCCTTGTAGTTTTGATTTTCTACTCCAAAATGATATTTTCATATTTTCAA
Organism: Gammaproteobacteria bacterium; assembly: GCA_013373515.1. GTDB lineage: Bacteria > Pseudomonadota > Gammaproteobacteria > JABXHR01 > JABXHR01 > JABXHR01. The sequence continues at coordinate 2,731 of JABXHR010000050.1, forward strand.
AGTGTTCAGCTCGCGCATGAGAAAATATCTCTATATAACAGTGGAATAACGCTGCAAGCAGCGACTTTCTTTTTGTTTGTTATGGGGTTGTCAACTTATACCGTTGAGTTGCACCTGGGTGAGGTATTGGCAATATTCTTGTTATCGTTGATCCTCTCAATTGGTTTTTGCTTATATAAAGGAAAAGCGGATCAGAATTTCAAATCGGGAGAAAATTCATCATTATCAAAAATAATAAATTATGGCCTCAATGCCCACTTTAACAATGTGATCGCCTTTTTAATTTACCGTATAGATCTCATGATAATCACCTATTATCTAGGAGTAAAAGCAGTTGGCATATATTCCATAAGCATCGTAATAGTAGAGAATATTTTATTAATAGCTACCACTACCGGATCCACACTTCTTTCAAGAATGGTTAATACCAAAAATATCGACGTAGAAGCAGTTTACAGTATCGCGAAGGTTGTTATGGTTATAACTTTCATTGGTTGTTTGTTTTTTTGGTTTTTGTCGAAAGAGATTGTGCAATTACTTTTCGGTGAGGAGTATAAAGATGCGGGGTCTTTGCTTCAAATTTTGCTGATCGGAGCCGTTTTTAGCTCTCATGCAAAAATTATTGCTAATTATTTTTCTGCCTCTAACCAACTTCACTTTAATTCCATAGTGTCTATCATTATATTAATTATAAATATCACACTGAATGTTTTTTTAGTGCCTGTCTACGGACTAACCGCTGCCGCATTTGTAAATATTATTGTTTGTACGATCAATTATACTTTAAAAAATCTGATAATTATGCGTACCGAAAGTCGCACGCTCTCGGAATGTTTCTTAGTGCGTTCAAAGGATATAAGGGAAGTCCTAAGCTTTATTGGTAGGAAATAATTTTTCCATATAAAGCATGCCTCTTTTTACAAGGCGGAAACTCTACTAGCTATCAGACGTTGGCATATTTAATAGATAACTGTTCCTAACTATTAGGGAACAGTGCCATGTATTCCTGATTTTGAAGTAACTCACAAAAACCTCGTTATTCTGAGTCGGAAAGCGTTCAGAGTTTTAACTATATAGTATTTGTTTTAAAGTAACTTGGATAAGTTCTTGTTGATTTATTTAGATCCTTGTAATGAATATGCGGAAGCTGCGACTATTCCTAGTGACGACTGTGGTGGTATTGATGTTTTGAAAGCGGAGTCTACACACACTCAGATTCTTGTTCCTTTTCGTATAAAAGTATCTCACGTGCACGAATAAGCCGAAGGTCAGAACTGAAGGTTCAAGCGCAACTGATTACTAAAAGAGTGCTTTGAGAATGTTTGTTTGGTCAATAGACAGGTTGCTGGTCCATAGTCAGAGTCTTCTTATAACCGCGAGCTTAATAGACGTGCTATTAAATGGAGTGGCCGATTTCGCGACGTGAGATCGTAAACCCTCCGAAAAATAATTGGGGTTTTAAGTAGACCGTTTTTTGTGATCAAAGAATCAGGAGAGATCTATGAAGATGTCACGGTATACCGAAAGCCAGAATATGACGATTTTGAAACAGCACGAAGCGGGGTTATCAACCCCCGAACTAGCCCGTGAGGACAACGTCAGCACTGCCGCTATCTAAGAGCGAATTATGTGAATTGATAATCGCCTATCGATCAGCTTCTGTCTCGACCCTGTACAAAGTTGATGTATTTGCCAAGAGCTTAATACGGTCGATCAAAGTATCCGTGCCAAAGTCACTTCGGTACGTGATTGATCATTGAAGTGCCCAATGCAAGCGGTTGACTAAACGTGCGCTAACGCAGTAGCGCTTGAAAAATTATGCTGAAGTATACCGGGCTGACGCTGATCGCTGAGGAGGCCAGGGACGCTCAGGCTCAAGCCAAGTAGCTTATCCAGCTCTATATCACAGGAGAGCCCAAATCCCCTGGCATGTAATTGCCGGAAAATTAGGCTTCTACGGTACGACTCGAAAGTGGTGAAAAGTTAAGAAAGAACGGGTGGTATTCTGCTCGCGATTGGGTTGTTTGATGATGGTTTGAAAACAGTGGTCACAAGGTCATCAGCCGCTCTTACTTCTCTCTATATTCAAATCCCGGGATAAAGACAAATAAAAATATTTTTTTGCTGCTTTTTTTCTATTCATTAGAAAGGCATGATAATACGAATAAAATTAAATCTTTCAACATGTCGTGGCACATATAAATGAATAAAAAAATAAATATCTGTTTTATAATCGCTGTATTCGCATGTTTCTTAATAATCACATTGAAGATTTATTCAATAGAACAAATTGGCGTACAACCATACCCTTTGGGAGCTGTTTTCGACTCTGATTCTTTTGAAGGCTTCATTGTCAGGGATGAGCTTACCTATATCAACTGGATTCAAGTCCGATCTAATGCATTATTAATGATATTGCAATTGCAGCGTGATGCTACAAACCTTTTTGGATATTTCGTTGCGGGGCTTGTCGAGTTTAGTGGTTATTGGTGGTTTGGGTATTTTTCTGGGCTTTTTGGCTTGTATGCTTTCTATAAAAGCTCCATTTCTTTATTCAATCATTTGGATGGGGAAGGAAGAGGTGATAAAAAATGGATTATTTTTTTTATGCTGTCGCCTGGTGTTTTAATGCTAGGCTCGTCTATGTTGCGTGATTTGTGGGTTCTTGTATTATTAAATCTACTTATTATATCGGCCATAAAAAGAAGAATTTTACTGATTTCTCTTCTTATAATAATCATGTTTTTTTTAAGAAATTTTTACGTACCGCTTTTGATGCCAATACTGCTATATTTTACGATCAGGGATAATTTTTTCAGAAAATTTGCTTCCTTGCTAGGCAGTTTTCTTGTTATTGTAAGTGTTCTCGTCCTGATAAACTTAAAACCTGCACTATATCAAACTGATTTAACTGAAATATTTTTAAGGATGATGTCTGGTGTATTTGGTATATCAATAGAGCTTATCAGATTCTTTAAGAACTTTGAAAATGATAAATCAGTAGTTCTTGAGTACTTAGGATTGGTGTTCCATTTCCTGGTGGCTTCAGCGTTTTGGGTGTATATAATAAAAAATATAAAAAAAGTCAGTGTGTTTTCTGTCTTGGTGTTATCTTTCGCAATTTCGTTGTCAATAATGTATGGGTATTTTCTTGGATACTTTGTGGTGCGCACAAAGCTTATTATAATATGGCTTATGGTTTTAGCAATGGTCCACAGTTCGGGTAATCGTAGCTATGTTCGAAAATAATAACTTAAAATTAGAAGATCTTTTCAAGGGCAAAAAAAAAATTACTGTTGTTGGGCCTTTCCCACCACCGCTTGGAGGAGTTTCTGTTTTTTTAGAACGTTTTTGCAATCTCTACTCTGTATCACGTAGAATTGATTTCAAAGGCGGTGGAATAGTTTCATATATATCTTTATTTGCCAGTTTATATAAAGATAGAGATTGTTTATGCTTTTTAAATGTGAAAAATAATTTAATTTTTGCAATAGTTGTTTTTTTGTCTCGGTTCACAAAGGCTGAGTTTGTTTTTATGGATCATAACGAACAAACGTTTCAAGGCGGAGTGATTAATATAGCCATGACAAAGTCCTTTCTGCGTTCAGTAAAATATGTCGTAGTGGTAGGGCGACATATGATCAATAACTACGCTGAGCATGCTCCATTTTTAGCCGGTAAAATCTGGGTTGAAAATGCATTTCTACCTCCAAATTTATCGGAAAGAAGTGCGGTTCTCGACAGTTATCCGCCTGAATATTTTCGATTTATAGCAAGTAAGAATGTAATTATAAATACATCTGCTTTTAAGGTTAAGTTTGAGAATGGAGTTGATTTATATGGGATTGATATGTCGTTGAAAGCCTTAAAGTATCTCAAGGATTCGGGAATAAATAGCGTAGGCGCATTAATTTTTATTGCAGATATCGATAGCGGCTTAAAGTACGTAAGCAAAATGGTTAGAGCCTTAGAACTTTCTGGTGACGTCCTCATAATATCCGGTCAGAGAGAGCTTTGGCCGTCTTATCTTGATTCTGACGTTTCTATTCGAGCTACGTCGAGAGATGGGTATGGTGTGACAGTCGCAGAATCAATTAGCTTAGGTTGTGCCGCCATTGCAAGCGATGTCTGCGCACGAGCAGAAGGAGCTATTATCTTTAGGAATAGAGATCAACAAGATCTAAATGCAAAAGTACTTTCCGTTATCAGTGAGCATAAGTTTAAAAGAAATTGATCTAGAGTCTTAGATTGTTGGTTTATTGAACAGGCTTAGTATCCGCTTCAGACATCGTGCTAGTATTCTATGTTTGATGATAACTTTGTGTAGCAGTAATATAATTTAGATTTATATAGGTTCAATATTGATCGGTGAGATAAGATAATCGCCTTTTTTCATATTATTTGTCGCTTGGAATGTATAGGAGGGATATTGAGAGATCTTCGTTTGGCTTTTAAGAATTCAAGGGAAAAGCTTGTTATCTTTGGTTTTTGGGGTTTTATCCTTAAATCAATGGAAGTTTTGCTGATGGCATTGCTGGCTATGAAAAAGTTTAGCCTGAAGCCATCAAAAATAGCGTTAAACAATGTTCCTAAGATATTTTCTAATCACCTCGAGCTTCGCATTAAAGATGATTCAGTATGTTGTTCTGCTATTATGGAGGACCTTTGCAATTATAGGTATAGGGTTTTTGATCAATTGATTAATTTGCGGTCGGATAAAAATATTGATTACTTTCTGCCTAATGTTCGCAATTTGTTAAAAGGTGATGAGTATGATGAATTGTTGTCTGTTTTTGGTAAACATCACAATACCAGATGGGATTATGATCCAATCCACGAATACATATTTGATGATTTGAAAATTCCCTATGGAGTTGCAGAAATTAAGGTACCATGGGAGGTCGGTAGGTTTAATTTATATCCACAATTAGCTATTCATACTGAAGAGATAGATAGATTAAGCTTTATTTTTTCGCGGGACGTTATTTCTTTTATGAGTAGCAACGCTTCTACAAGTAATTCCGTGCAATGGGCTAATGCGATGGAGGCGGGCATACGGATTTTTAATGTGATATCGACATATAGTATACTGAAAGGAAGAAAAGCTCGTTTTTGCTGCGGCTTCGATAAGCTGATTGGTTCTTTGATTGATATGCACTTTAAATACATTTTATTCAATAATGAATATTCGTTCTTTCAGACTTCTAACCACTTCGCAGCTAATTTGCTTGGTTTGGCTTCAATTAATCTTCACTTCAATAGTCAGACGTACACCAATTTTTTAATAAGTTTGTTGCGCAAGGAGGTTTTCAGAAATACAGATGATGGACTATTGAATGAGGGCTCTATTTCGTATCATCGTTTTACTAGTGAAATGTATTTCACAACGTATTTGCTTCTTAGTGAAAAAGCTGGAGTTAGGTGCTTAGATCTAGAGGATACTTTTTCAGCAATGGCAAAGGTTCCAATTGCGTTAGAGAATCCTCTAGGTCTACACACTCAGTTCGGAGACTCTGACGGTGGCTTTCTGAACTGGCTCGTGTTTCCATACTCGGTAGTTCTGAATACTTATACACCTTATGTTGTCATAAATTATAGCTTGTTTGTGGATTGGTTTTTTAAACGTCTTGGTTTAGTGAGCCCGCGCATTTCCGGAAGTTACAATACCTTTGGTGGGAATCAATTGGCGGTTTTTAGAAGTGAGAATCTTTATGTCGCTATTAACAATATCAAACAATCTCAAAATATTTACAACAAGACTCATTTTCATGACGATCATGGATATCCAGAAATATTCTATAAAGGAAGGGCTATATTAGTAGACGCTGGGACATATTGTTATACACTCGATTTGTGTTTGATGGCTAAGTATAGGGGCGCTGTTTCTCATTTAAATCAGGCCGCTAATTCTATTTCTGGTACCCCGTTTGGTGACTTTGAGCGAAATATGATGGATCTTTTTTTTGAAAAGGACGATATGGGGTTTGTTTACAGAGTTAGAGTGAAAGGTTCCTGCCAAGAAATTATATTATTTGATTATAACGCTAAGTTAGACGATCTTAGGTTGAATTTAAATAGCGATCTTGAATGTCGAGATATTGTTTTAATACCAAATTACTTGTCTGAACCAATATTGTTGGTAGATTAAAATGTTTTTATTTATTCGAAGCTCAACAAACCCCGGTCCCCGCGTTTCTCGTATTCAACGATTTCTCTCGGCTCGGGGGGAGCGTGTTGTATACTTATCACCGCTGCGAACTGGAGATTGCGTCACTAATGATGTAGAGCGTTTAGGGGCACTTGGTGAGTTTGATTATTTTGATGGCTCGGGTTATTTTGGTTACTTAAGGTTTTTGGTTCTAACCAATATTCGCATTGTTTGGTTTATATTTAAGAATAAGTCTGATATTCGCTTCGTACATTTCTCAGACCTCGAATCTGTGATTCTAGGAGGGGTGGCGTGCAGAGTGTTGGGTATACGATTTATTTATAATATCCACGATAACTTTTTTCAAAGGTACGCTTTTATTAGAGGTTTAAGCTATCTACTCAGAGGCCTAGAGTCGTTCTATATTCTTCTATCTAGGATAACTATAGTACCGGAGCGGTTTCGAGCGGATGCTTATCCAAGATATGTTCAGGACAAAATAGCCGTCATAAAAAACATACCAGATTTTGACGTTACCTGTAGCAGAGTTCCTTTCTCAGAATCGGTAATAAAGCTTTTTTATGGTGGTTGGGTTTCGCCCAACCGCAGCCTGGAATTATATCTGTCATTGGCTCAATTTTTGGTTGCAGCTGGATACGATGTGGAGATGAATGTATGCGGTTGGGGTAGCAAGGACTATATCGAGGATCTTGGTATTGAGTTTTCAAGGTTGTCAGTTGAGTTTCATTATCTAGGTCAGCTAGACCAGAGATCGGCTGTGGATTTGTTAAAAAAATCCGATATTTCAATTGCCTATTATAGTCCTGACAAGATCATCAATCTTTATGCAGCATCGAATAAGATACCCGAAATTATAGGGTCGAATACGTTATTGATCACTAATTCTCAGACTGAAATAGCAAAGCTCTTATTTCCCCATGATATCTCATTCCAGTTCGAACGAGATATAAGCGAGATCCAGTCTGATTTAATCGAATTTCTGGCTAACCCGGCTAACATAAAAGGAATGGTTGACAGAGCAAGAAGCTATTATTCAGAAAATTTTTCTCCAGATATTATTAACCGTGATTTAGAGATGGTGTTTAAAAATGTTAAGTAGGGTATTTCGATATTTATTCCTTTATGGGGTGAGGCGAACCTTGGTCAAGGTGTTTTACATGCTTGACGGAAAGTTTAGTATGCTAGTTTTGCGTTTACTCATGTTTACGAATAAAAAGTGTTCAGATCGGATTTGTATTGTTGGCTTGGGGAATCATGGTTTCACGTTGATCGCTTTTTTTGTCTGTGTGCACGCTAAGAAGCGTATTTCGCTTGTCATCGATCCATCGGTTAGATCGAAGAAACTCGCTGAACGCGTACTCAAATGCAGGCACTTTAATACTGTCCAAGATGCAATAGAGGCGGGAGAGTTCTATGGGTCAATTGCTTACATAGCTTCTGATCATATGTCTCATACAGAACATGCGCTGGAGGCGGTTAATAGATTTTCTGCGGTTTATGTTGAAAAGCCACTATTCGTTGATTTTTCTCAAGCGCAGAGTTTTAGGGGGGTATTCGATTCGGATTCGAAGGTTTTTACCGGTTTTAACCGGCCCAGAGCCCCATTCTCTGAAATATTAATGCGTGAATTAGGGGCGCAGTTTTCAGTATCGATGATTGTAAATGGACATCATTTGGGTCCAGACCATTGGTATCGTGCCGATGGGCAAGGAACGCGTGTTTTAGGTAATTTAACTCATTGGCTGGACCTATCCGTGCGGTTGTTATCGGTACACGGTCTGCCTAGCTCAGTCAACATTAGGTTGGTGGGTGGTGTGGGAGATGACCTCTCTGTTACATTAACCTCTCCTGACAACAAAATTGACCTTCTGTTTTCTGCAAATTGTGAGCCTTCGGATGGTGTCGAAGAGTTTATACACTGGAATTCGACAAGCTCCATTGGGCGCATTTTAAATTTTCAATCCATTACTGGTATCAGGGTAGATAGAACGAAATTCTCCGTAAAGAACTGGTCAAAAAACGTTGGGCACCAAAATGCTGTACTAGCGCCCATAATTGGTGCCAGTTCTGATGCGCAAGTCTCATACATTTCCTCGTTGTTGGCATTAAAGATTGAGCAAATGTATGTCGAGTCTGTTTCTGATGGTCTTTTTGAATTTGATTTTGGCATTTAAGATGTGGAGTTATATATGTTACAAGTAGTTCAGAATATCAATAAAGGTACAACAGAGATTCTTGAGGTCCCTACGCCAAAAAGCAGGTGCAAGCACGCTCTCATTCAGACCTCTCTTACGCTGATTTCAAGCGGTACTGAAAAATCACTTGTTGATTTTGGTAAATCTGGTTTAGTGGGTAAAGCGGTTGGTCAGCCTGAGAAGGTTAAGATGGTACTCGATAAGGTACGCACCGACGGGATTGCTTCGACATATTCTGCGGTAAAATCTAAATTGGATGAGCCTATGCAACTGGGTTACTGCAATGTCGGAACTGTTATGAAAGGTTCTGACTGCGGTTTTCCTGAAGGTACTCGTGTAGTCTCGAATGGCAAGCATGCTGGTGTTGTGTGTGTTCCGCGTAATTTGGTTGTAGCGATTCCTGAAAATGTATCAGATGAACAAGCTGTTTTCACTGTGCTTGGCTCTATTGCTTTGCAGGGAATCAGACTTATCTCGCCCACTATTGGTGAAACAGTGGTTGTCACAGGACTAGGTTTAATCGGCCTCATGGCCGTTCAAATTCTCAAGGCGAACGGTTGTAAAGTAATTGGGATAGACTTTGACGCCCAAAAATGTGAGCTCGCGCGGAGTTATGGCGCTGAAGTTATTGACCTCTCCAAAGTAGCAGATCCGATTGAACATGTTTCACATCTCACTCGTGGGCGTGGAGTAGATGCAGTGTTAATTACAGCTAGCTCAAAAAGCAACAGTATTATTCACGAGGCGGCAACTATGTGTCGTAAACGTGGTCGGATCGTACTGGTTGGAGTGGTTGGCCTAGAACTGAATCGAGCTGATTTTTATGAGAAAGAATTAACCTTTCAAGTGTCGTGCTCATATGGTCCTGGTCGTTATGATGAGCAATACGAAGATTTAGGAAATGATTACCCGTACGGTTTTGTTCGTTGGACTGAACAGCGTAATTTCGAATCGATTCTGGATCTTATGTCTTCTGGTCAGTTGGACGTATCCTCTCTTATTAATTTTAGATTTCCGGTTCGGCAAGCGGCTGAGGCTTATAACAAACTCGATATTCCAGGTACTCTAGGAATCCTTCTGGATTATGAATCAGGTTCGTCTAAGATAGAGCTGTCAACGGTTGTCCAACTTGAGATTGATGCGGAGAATAAAGCATCGCCGGGGGCCGGGAATGTTTCTTTTCTAGGGTGTGGCAATTATGCCTCTCGAGTTCTTGTCCCGTCATTCGCCAAGGCAAATGCTAATTTTCAAACTGTAGTAACAAGCAGCGGTATCAGCGGTGTTCATCATGGAAAAAAGCACGGTTTCTCGAAAGCTTCTACACAAGAATGTGATGCCTTTACTGACGATACTGATACCGTTGTAATAGCGACGCAGCACAATCTTCATGCGAGCCAAACTCTACAAGCTTTGAAGCACAAAAAAAATGTATTTGTAGAGAAGCCATTGGCGTTGTCTCATGAAGAGATAGATGAGATTGAGGCTGCTTATCAGAATTCCGGTGCTTTGTTAATGGTGGGGTATAATCGAAGGTTTTCCCCTCAAGTTAGGAAAATGAAATCCTTGCTGGAAGCTAAACGTATACCCAAAACGTTTATTATGACTATGAACGCTGGTGATATACCAAAAGAGAGTTGGGTTCATCAGCCAGAAGTGGGCGGCGGAAGAATCATTGGTGAAGCCTGTCACTACATTGATTTAATGAGGTTTTTGGTCGGCGCACCTATCAGCTCATATTCGGCAGCTAAGCTCGGGAATTCCGACTATATAGAGGTTACTGAGGACAAAGCTATTATTACTTTGACTTTTGAGGATGGTTCGATTGGATCAATACATTATTTTGCTAATGGTGGCAAGGCGTTTCCTAAAGAGAGGATAGAGGTTTTCTGCGATGACGGGGTTTTACAGCTAGATAATTTTAGGAAGTTAGTCGGCTTTGGTTGGAAGGGTTTCACTAAGTTCAATTTATGGTCTCAGGACAAAGGGCAAGATAAATGTGTCGATTCATTTATGTCTGCCATTCGTAATCGTGACGTGAGCCCCATACCTGCTGATGAAATTTTTGAGGTGGCTAGAGTCACAGTTTCAATCGCTGAATCTTTACGTGATTAGGTAATATGAGTAGATTTTTACTCTACCTAAATACCATTCGATTTTTGAAATTAAAGCAAGTCTGTTATCAGATTTATTACAGGTTTCGAAAGTTACGATTGACTACGACGGGGGCTTGTGAAATTCGCGGCGTATTGCGGAATCTCAGTTCTCAGTCGTATATTTATTCACCCACTCAGGATGCTCAAACTTTTCATTTTCTAGGCTTGACTGCAACACTGCAAGGCAATTGGAATTCAAATCAGTTGCCAAAATTGTGGCTCTATAATCTCCACTATCACGATTTTCTAAACTCAAGAGGGGAAATATTATCTGAGGCTTTGTCCAAAAAAATAGTGTCGGATTGGATATTGGCTAATCCTCCCTTGGTAGGTGTGGGATGGGAGCCTTATTGCATCTCGCTGCGTGCGGTTAATTGGGTGAAATGGCTGAGCCGTCTAAAACCTGAAGAGATCAATCCAGATTGGGTCGAGTCGCTTGCAAGTCAGGTAGACGCACTTAACCAGCAACTTGAGCACCACATCTTGGCAAACCATTTATTCGCTAATGCAAAGGCGCTCGTGTTCGCAGGTGTTTTTTTCGGCGGAGAACGTGGAGATTACTGGTTAAAAAAGGGACTTCATCTGCTGGATCAAGAATTATCTGAACAGTTTCTGACTGATGGTGCTCATTATGAGCGGTCACCGATGTACCATGCTATTTTGCTCTGGGATCTTGCGGATCTTATCTGCCTTCAGAGATGTAGTCACCTGTCCGACCGAAGAGGTGCTGGGTGGCAGCAGGTATTTATATCCGGAATGGAGTGGTTGAAATGGATGGTTCATCCTGACCAAAAGATTTCTTTTTTTAATGATGCAACCTTTGGGATTTCGCCAACACTTGAAGATCTTCAGAAGTACGCCGCTCATTTATACTTGGATATTCCTTCAACAACTTATAACAAAATTATTCACGGCGAATTATTGGTAGACAGCGGTTACGCAGTGGTCGATTGGGAGTCAAACCATCGTTTGATCGCAGATGTTGCGCTTGTTGGCCCTGACTATCAGCCTGGTCACGCGCATGCGGATACCCTGAGTTGTGAACTGAGCTTGTTTGGTCAACGTGTGTTTGTTAATTCAGGTATTTCTCAATACGGTGAAGATGCTGAGCGTCATAGGCAACGGTCCACTGCCGCGCATAACACGCTTGAAGTTGATGGAGAGGATTCATCCGAAGTCTGGGCAGGTTTCCGCGTCGCTCGGAGAGCTAGGCCGATCGATATCAGTATGCAGCAGGAGTATGGCAATGTTGTTTTATCTGCTGGTCATGATGGTTACCAGCGATTACCTGGTAAGGTGACACACCATCGGTGTTGGTTGGCTAAGCCTACGAGCCTCACAATCACCGATGAGCTTGAGGGTAGGTATTCGAGTGCTTTTGCCTACTGGCATATCCATCCGGACATTAAACTTTCGCAGCTCAGTGATACAAGTTTCGAATTAGCCCTGCCCCAGGGCCAGGTAGCACTTCTTAGTATCACTGGCGCGCAAGTAAATGTTTGTGAGAGCACTTGGCATCCCGGTTTTGGACAGTCGGTCTCTAATACTAAACTGGCGTTGAAGCTTCATTCACACACCCTTAAGACTCATATCGAATGGAGTTCTGATTGAGAATCCTGTTTTTAAGTTTTTACTACGCTCCTGATTTGTCTGCCGGTTCTTTCCGCAACACAGCGCTGGTGTCGGCGCTAAAAGATCAACTCCCCTCCGGTAGCCAAATTGATGTAATCACTACACTGCCTTCACGTTATGCAAGCTTCAACATTGATGCGCCTCAGAATGAGGAAGTCGACGGTCTGATAGTTAAGCGTGCAGCTCTGCCGGGGCATAAAAGTGGCATGCTTGATCAGTCCCGTGCGTTTACGGCTTTCGCGCGTGAGGCGTTGAGGCTCACGAAGTCAGGAGAATATGACCTTGTGTATGCTAGCTCTTCACGTTTGATGACAGCCGTTCTAGGTGCTTATATTGCTCGGAGGAAGCGCTTACCTTTGTATCTTGATATACGTGATATTTTTGTAGATACAATAAAGGATGTGCTTTCACGTAAACTTGTGTGGGCGTTGAAGCCGCTGTTTTCGGTTTTAGAACGTTGGGCTCTTCAACGCGCGCAGATGGTAAATCTAGTATCGGGTGGTTTCCGTCAGTATTTTGAGTCTCGCTACCCCAGTAAACAGTTTAGCTACTTCACTAATGGTATTGATCAGGAGTTCATTTCGGTAAAGCCTGATGTTGCCTGTAATGCTAAAACTGACCTGCCAGAAGTCGTATACGCGGGTAATTTCGGAGAAGGGCAGGGACTGCATTTAATCATCCCTCAATTGGCAAAGCACTTTGATGGTAGGTTGAAATTCAAGCTGTTGGGGGATGGCGGTCGTAGATCTCAGCTTGAAGGTGCTTTACGGGACCAGAAGTTGACGAATGTTGAATTACTTGCTCCTGTAAACAGGAATGAGCTGATAGAAATTTACCGGCAAGCTGATGTCCTTTTCTTGCATCTGAACGACTATGACGCATTTCTCAAGGTCTTACCCTCTAAGATCTTCGAGTATGCTGCTATCGGCAAACCTATCTGGGCTGGTGTCTCAGGCTTTGCTGCCGAGTTTATAAATGAGCATGTTACGAATGCTGCAGTGTTTCACCCGTGCAGTCTTCAGCAGGCGATTGATTCGTTTGAAGAACTGGAGTTAGTAACTCAGCACCGTACGGAGTTTGTACAGACATTTTCCAGAGAACGCATCATGCAAAATATGGCCGCTGGCATCATACAAACTAGGGAGTCTAAGGTGCCATGAATGTTCTTCTAACCGGTGCGACGGGTTTTCTCGGCAAACGACTGAGTGCAGTCTTACATGCTAACCCCATGGTAAGTCTAACTACTGCAGTACGTAGACATGTTGATATACCTGCTAAGCATATTGCAACAGTTCAGAGTATCGACGAAAACACAGATTGGTCTACAGTCCTTACCCATCAACAAGTTGTTATCCATACTGCCGCCCGTGCCCACATTATGAGAGATGAAGCCGCTGATCCGTTGGCGGAATACCGTCGAGTCAATGTGGACGGCACGCTTAACCTTGCCCGTCAAGCTGCTGCAGAAGGCGTGAAGCGCTTCATTTTTATCAGTTCGATTAAGGTCAATGGCGAAAAAACCCCTCTGGGTAAACCGTTCACGGCAAAGGA